>WRNS01000001.1 GCA_009776495.1 Methanobrevibacter sp.
TCATTGATTAAAATATAATTAAATTAATATATTAAAAAAAATTATAATATAAATCATAATCACATTTTTTTTCATTTGGATTGATGATATTGTTTTTATAATTTATATTTTAGGCATATAATTAATAAATTTATTTTATAAGGTGAATCGTTTTGAAATATAGCTCTGGATTAATGGCACTTTCTTTTTGGTATATTGAAACAAAAAAAACAGCAAAATATTTGATTCAAGGATTATCTAGAAAAGAGATAATTGAATTAGCTATTGAAGAAAATATTTATCAGGTTGAAACGGAAAATCGTAAAAAAAGAATAGCTAACACTTGTGTCACTCGTTTAATTAATTTTCCTACTATCCTTTTGGAAGATATTATAAATTCCGATATTACTTCTTCTAAAATGTTAGTATTAATAAGCATATTAAAAAATGATAAACTATTTTTCGAATTCATGCATGAAGTCTTTAGAAATAAAATAATTATTGGGGAAAAATATATTGAAAAGAAAGACTTAAACATTTTTTTTGATGAAAAAAAACTTCAAAGCGAAACTGTAAATAACTGGGTTCCCAAAACAGTTCAAAGATTGAAATTAGAATATGTTAATATTTTAAGAGAATCAGGGCTTTTAAGTTTTGAAAAAAAGGATAAAAAAGCTATAATTTTTCCTATTTTAGATTATAAAGTGGAACAAGATATTATTTCTAATAATTTGAGTCCTTATTTATATGTAATAACTGGAGAAAAATAATTGATGGTGTTTAAATGGATATTGATGAAAAATTAAATAGAATTGAAGGAGTTATTAAATCAAAATCTTTTAAAAAGGGTACAGGTCTTGGAAACGATATTCCTTACTATATTTTTGACTATAATCCTATCCATGAAATAAAAGTAAGAGATCATGTGGAATTTTTAAAAAATAAAATTAACAATAACTCTATTTCAGATTTTAAAATTGATGAATTTGATTTATATGATATTACAATAGAAATACTTAAAAACAAAAAGTATTTAGAAAAAGTTTTCGAATTTGAAGAAAAAAAAGGAAGAGAAAAAACTCAAAGTAGTGTAAACAAACTCCTTAGAATTAGTAGTGAGAATTCAAATCTTATTGTAAATCACATAAAAACGAATATTTCAGAGGATTCAATTGTTTTCATCACGGGTGTTGGAAAGATTTATCCTATAATTAGATCTCATGATGTATTAAATAATTTACATCATCATATTGATGAAATTCCCGTAGTATTGTTTTTTCCAGGAAGATATTCTGGTAATGAATTAGAATTATTCAATACAATAAAAGATAATAACTATTATCGAGCTTTTCCATTAATTACTGATTAAGATTATTTTCAATAGCTATTGTATTATATTAATAAAAATTACATTAAAAAGAATTTGGGGCAGATAAATGATTATTAAAGATATGTTTGAAAAACCTATTGATAGGGACATTAAAGGAGTCATTAAAGTAGGTCAAAAGACAGAAGAAAATATATTTCAAGAATTAAATGAGTATGTTGTGACTAATGAGTTACAAAAACATTTTAGGGATTTTTTTGAAGGTTATGAAAAAGGAATCAACAATTTTACAGATGAAATGGGGGTATGGATTTCAGGACATTTTGGAAGTGGGAAGTCTCACCTTTTAAAAATATTATCCTATATTTTAGAGAATAAAAAAGTAGAAGGTAAACATGCTATTGATTTTTTTAAAAATCAGGGAAAAATTAAAGATCCCATTGTTCTTGCAAACATGGACGAATCTACTAATGTTTCTACTGATGTTGTTCTTTTTAACATAGATTCTAAAAGTTCAGGATCTGATAAAGATAAAGATCCTATTGTCAATGTATTTTTAAAAGTTTTCAATGAACTTCAGGGATTCTCTGGAGAACATCCATCTTTAGCAGATTTTGAAAGAAATTTGACTAAAAAAGGAACGTATGAACAATTTAAAGAAGAATTTGAAAAAATTTCTTCTAATAGATGGGAAGATCAAAGAGATGATTTTCTATTTGTCCAAGATGATATTATAGAAGCTTTGGTGAAAATTGGATGGAGTGAAGATGCTGCTTCAAGATGGGCAGATAGTGCTGAAGAAAATTATAGTATTTCTATAGAAAAATTTGCAAGCTTGGTCAAGGAATACTGTGAAAGTAAAGGCTCCAATCACCATATAATATTTTTAGTGGATGAGATAGGACAATATATTGGGGATAACTCTAAATTAATGCTTAATTTACAAACAGTCACCGAAGATTTAGGTATTCAATGTGGAGGTAAAGCATGGGTTATTGTTACAAGTCAAGAAGCTATAGATTCTATGTTAGAAATTAAAGGACAGGACTTTTCTAAGATTCAAGGACGGTTTAAAACAAGGCTGTCTCTTTCATCTGCAAATGTAGATGAAGTTATAAGAAGAAGAATCCTTGAAAAAGGAGATATAGCTACTGAATCTCTTGAAGCGCTATATGAAACAAAAGAAGCTATACTTAAAAATTTAATCACATTTACACAAGATACGGCATTTAAAAAAATGTATGGGGATAAAAAAGAGTTTAGTAACGTATATCCATTTATTCCATACCAATTTGATTTAGTTGCAAATGTTTTAAATGCTATTAGGATACATGGGGCTTCAGGTAAACATTTATCTGAAGGCGAAAGATCCATGTTAGCACTTTTCCAAGAATCAGCTACAGAGATTATGGATAAAGAAACAGGAACTTTAGTTCCATTTTATATATTTTATGAAGCTTTACATAGGTTTGTGGACTCAACTCATAGTACTGTAATAATTAAAGCTGGAAATAACGAATATTTGGATAATTTTGATGTTAATGTTCTTAAAGTTCTTTTCATGATTAAATATGTGAAAGAAATTGACGCTAATTTGGAAAATTTGACTACACTAATGGTAGATCATGTTGATGTAGATAGAATAGATTTAAATAAAAAAATAGCTAAGTCATTAAATAATCTTGAAAGAGAAACTCTTATTTCAAAAAATGGAGATATTTATTCCTTTTTAACCAATGAAGAACAGGACATAAATAGAGCAATTAACAATGAAAATGTTGAAATTGGAGAAATTCAAAATCATATTACTGAAGTTGTTTTTGAAGATATATACAATGCATCCAAGTATAGATATGATAATAGGTATAACTTTGACTTTAATAAAGCTGTGGATGGAAGATATAAAGGAAATAAACAATCATCAGATATAGGACTCCATATAATAAGCTCTTATTATGAGTTTTCAAATTCTTCTTCAGAATCTCAAAGTACATTGGCATCTCAAAATGATTATGAAAAAGAATCTTTAGCTTTAAAAGGCATGTCTGAATTAAATAAAGAAGTTATTATCAGGTTAAAAGATGATGAAATTATTTTTGATGAAATAAGAGGAATGATACAAATAATTAGGTATTTAAATAAACAAAGCACTTCTTTTAGAGAAAGTTCAAAATCTATTATCAATGATAAAAAACAAGAAGTTCAGGATAAAAAAGAAAGGATAAGATTAGCTATTGAAGAATCCCTACAAAGTTCTGATATATATGTTGATGGGAATAAAACAGAAATCAATGAAAAAAATGCGGTTATAAGGATTGATGATGGGTTAAAAAGATTAGTTGATAATGCTTACTATAAACTTTCTTATATGGAATCAAAACCAACAGAGGTAGATATAAAAAATGTTTTACTTCATAGGTTAGAAGATAAATTTGCAGAATCTAAAGATCAGCTAGCTTTAGATGATTTAATTAGTCATATAGATAATCAAACTAAAATCGAAAAACCTTCTTTGAAAAGTATCATGGACCGGTATAAAAAAGCCCCTTATGGTTTTGTTGAAGATGATATTAAGTATTTAATAGCTACTTTATTTGCAAATAAGTCTATTTATTTAATTAAAAACAGTCAACAAATTGTTCTTGGAAAAGATCGCCCAGAGGATATTTTAAAATCTTTTAAAACTAAAAGTGAACAAGAGAAAATATTAATTGATAAAAAGCAAACAATAGAAAATATTAAAAAAACAACTGCTAAAGATATATTAAAAGAATTTTTTTCACTACAAAATGCTCCTGATGATCAGGAAGATTTAAAAGAAAAGTTTTTACAGGAATTAAACAATTATGATAAAATATTGGATGATATATTAGTGGAATACAAATTAGAAAGCAGATTCCCTGGAAAAAACATTGTTGAAAAAACAAAAGAATTATTTAAAGAAACAAAAAGAATAAATTCTACTAAAGATTTTTTTGATTTCATATCAGATAATGAAGATGAATTTTTAGATCTTAGTGATGATTTAGATTATGTTAAACAATTTTTTGAAGGAAGTCAGAAAGAAATCTTCATCAATGCATGTAAAATATTGGCAATATTTGAAGCTAATGAACTTAAATTAAGAAATGAAGATTTAATTAATTTAAATGAAGAGATAAAAAGAATAATTTCAATGGATTCCCCTTATTCAAACATACCAAAACTTCCTGAAATATATGGTGAATTCAAATCAATATATGAAAAGATTTTAGAAACTAAAAAGGGAAAAATTAGAGAAAATATTGATAGTAATAAAACTCAAGTTTTAGAAATTTTAAATGATGAAATTTTGAAAAATGAATTTCAAGATAAAATTAATGTTAGATTTGAATCATTAGAAAATAAATTAAATAACAAAACTGATGTTTATGGCTTAGATGAGTTCACTGATTTTTCTGATGATTTAAAAAATGAATTTTTTGAAAAAATTAGAAATTTTTTAGAAAAACAAACTCCAGATTCAGGTGAGGGAGAGAAGCCAGTAATCCCTACTATTAAAACAATAAAAATAAAGAATATTTTAAATGAATCCTCATTATCCATAAAAAATGAAGAAGATATAGATATTTTCATTGAAAAACTTAAAAATAATCTTAAAAAAGAATTTGAAGAATTAAAAGATGAAAAAGGATCTATTAATTTGAAATTTTAGTTTGTGATTTTCTTAAAGTAAAGTACTTATTCATAATTAGGTTTTTTTATTTATTTAATTGATTATTAAATATATTTTATGGAAACTATAGTTAAAAATTTTATAAAAAAAGAAACTTGAAAAGTTCAACTGCTTCAGCGTATAATTCTGCTTTAAAGGATTACTCTAAATTTCACAATATGAGTATAAAAGACCTTATAAAAGAAGCTGATTATGAAGAAGAGAAAAGAATACGAGAAAAAAAAAGGACTATTAGAAAACGATTAGAAGAATATCGTAATTATAAAATTGAATATGGATCTTCAAGAAGAACTATAAAAAAATATTTTGCAATGGTAAAAACTTTTTATAGGCATCATGAAATTATAATTCCATATATCCCTGAAGTTCAATTAAAAAGAGACTATCACGAAAAATATGAGGATATTCCTAAAATAAATCACATTAAAAAAGCAGTTGAATCAACAGATGATTTAATGGAAAAGGCCATTATTTTGTTCATGAGTAGTAGTGGAACAGCACGGAATGAAACCTTAAGTTTAACTGTTGAAGATTTTTTTAAAGCATGTGAAAAATATATTAATATTGATATATATGATAAAAATATTAAGTACATCTTGGATGAGCTTTCTTCAAAAAATAATATAATTCCACTTTTTGAACTTGTAAGAATAAAAACAGATTATCATTACTATACTTGTTGTAGTGATGAATCTAGTGAAATGATTATAAATTATTTAAAAAACAAAAAAATGTTAAAATTAGAGTCTAAGCTATTTGATATGAATAGAAACAGGTTCAATAAATTTTTCATGAGGATTAATATGGATAATAACTGGGGTCAGGTAGGTTATTATGGATTTTTTAGGTCTCATGCTCTTAGAAAATTTCATGCAACAGTTATTGAGGATAAATCTTTAGCTGATGCATTGCAAGGTAGAAGAAGAGATAGTGTTACTGAAAGTTATTATAAATTAAATCCAGAAAGAATTCGAGAAAGATATTTAGAAGTGTTTCACAAATTAAGAATCTTTCAAAAGCCAATCGAATTGAATAATGGTTATAATCAACTTAAAAAAGATAATGAAAGTTTAAATGAGAGATTGAAAAAATTAGAGGAATTAGTAAAAGGATTAGT
The DNA here is from genome assembly GCA_009776495.1 of Methanobrevibacter sp. Classification (GTDB taxonomy): domain Archaea; phylum Methanobacteriota; class Methanobacteria; order Methanobacteriales; family Methanobacteriaceae; genus Methanorudis. The sequence continues at coordinate 6,139 of WRNS01000001.1, forward strand.
AAAATAAAAAAAGAAGTTATTTTTTCTTATTTTAAGATTTGTAAGTAATTGACCATGAAACCTGAAAAAATAAAGTATTGTATTGTAATCGATAGAACTTTTTAAAATAATAAATTTCAAAATTTTATTAGGATAGGGTATTTAATAAATAAAATTATTTTTACCATTACTCTTTTAAATTTTATCATTTCAAAATCAAATGTCTTTTATATAGGTTATAATTTCTTCAGTAGATTGATTTTTTTGTTTTCTACTTCTACATTTTGGAATAGCTCATAATTATGTTTCACTCCGTCATCTAAGTCAATTTCTATCTGCTGATTAGCTACATGTCCAAGTGCTTTATCATATTTACGAGTTTCTTCAAGTTGTTTTTTAAGCTTAATGTTTTCTTTTGTTGCTTGAAATTTTTCATTAGAATTAGTAGAATTAATGATTACTTGTTCATTATGGTTAATTTGTTCTTCAAATGCTTTTTGGAGAGGATGAAGATAGTCTATTCTAACTCGAGCAACTGTATCCGGCGTATATCTATGCATGTATATCAGTGCTTTAAACCCATCTTCTTTTCCACTATCAAATTGCCAATAGATAGGTGTTTTTTTAAACATCCGTTTATGGTCCTTGAAAAAGTCTTTTAAGAAGTATTTCCGGATTGTTTCTCTGTAAGTTTTTCCTTTATTTCCTAAAGCATTAGCTATGAATTTTATGTTTTCTTCTAAAGTTTCTTCTGAGAAGGTTACTTTTAGGAATTCTGTGAATTTGCTTAGGATATCGTCCTCGAAAAATTCAGTGTCTGAAATAGGGACTATGTTATCTTCATCTGGGAGGAATTTTGAGTATTTTGAAGGGTTGTAATCCCCTCCAGCATATACAAGTCCTTCTTGGTCTAAGGAGTAACGACCAAACATGCAACCTGTGAAATATGAAAATAAGCTTTTAATATCTCTTTCTATTTCTGCGATTCTAAGCGAAGTGTCACTTCCATCCATTTCAACGATTGAATTTTTATTTAAGCCATATATTTCAATAAATATTTCATTCAATTTCTTTTCATTTTCCATTAGCTGATAATAAATCGATTCACAATGATTATTCCATTTTTCAAAAGCATTCGATAAAAATTTTTCATTTTGTTGTAAGAATGGGTGTTTTTCAAAATTCCAACTAGTTTCAAAACTATCCCAATCCATTTTTGATAATTTAATATTTTCTTTGACAATATCTCTTACTATATCAACAGAGTTTTCCGAATAAATTATGGGTAATGATGATATATGACCTACTTCATAATTTAAAGTTGGAGAAATAAGCCCCAATATTTTACTACAAACTTGCGAGTTGAGAAAGCCTAAGAGATACATTTTATCCTCATCTGTAAATATTGAACATCCTGCGACATCAAACAAAAATCCACTCTGGAAAAATCTAAATGCAATATTTCCACTTGAAATTTTTGACCAACTAAGACTTTCTTTAAAATAACATGAAATACTTTTAATGGTTCTAGTGACTGAATTATATTTTGATTTTGCATATTCTTTAAGTTCTTTTCCATCTTTTTCATAGTTGATTAAATATTCTTGATTTCCATACCATTTTCTATAATTTCCTCCTTTGTTATAAGGAAACCATTTTTTACCTGAGTTCATAGCATGAGTAGCATCTGTCATTCCAAAACCAACTTTACAAATATCAACTTCATACCACATTTTTAAGAATCGATTGTTATCACCAGTAGAAAGTCCTTGTCGTGCAAGTGCAAATGAAGAGAAATTTTTCCCGTTTTTGAAAGCATTTATAAGCTGAGGTCCAGCCCAGTAGGCTATCGGATTTCCTGGAATAGCTGAAACCTTATCTATTGCTGTGATAAAAATGTTTTCACGTTTCAAAAAAGATGTTTCTTTTAATTTTTGAGAATTTTTATCAGTCACTCTTATAAAAGAGGATAAGTATTCTTTTAAATTAGTTTTTCTAATGGAAAATGCTGTAGTTTGGACAACTTCTCCACCAATTTCTTCAAATGCTCTTGCACCTAAATGAACCATATTAATTATAGTATTTTTCAGGATTTTTTCTCTTAGTTTTTCATAGCTTGATAAAAACATGAAGCTTTGCTGAGTAATCATGGAATAAAAACCGTTTTCTCTTGTAATGGAATCACACTTTTCCATAAAAACTGAAAATAAGTCTCGTTTAGAATCTACGAAGTTTTTTTTCAAATAATTTGATAATTTACTACTCATTCCACTATTACCCATATATGGAGGATTAGTGACGACAATTTCGTATTTTTGAGATAAAATATCAGCTTGTTTCAGCAAAGGATTGATTTTAATTTTTATTTCGTCAAAAAATCCAATTTCTATTAAAGAACTTTGAGAAAGTGTAGTTAATTTATTTTTAAGAATTTTAAAATCAACATTTTTAACATCTAGTAAAGAACCGAAATATTTAGCATCTATGAAAACTTCTCTAACATATTTTAAATTTCTTTTTAAATCATGATTTTCTTTAGATAAGTAATCAATCAAATCTGGACTAATATCATTGCTTTCTTGTATTGATGCTAAATTTAATTCTATATTTTCTTTAAAAATCTGTCTATGAAATGCTCTTGCTTTCATAAAAACTGCAAAATATGCTAGTTGGTATGCTCTGTCATCTATATCCAAACCAAAAAGATTATTTTTCAATATGCAAATACTTGCATCTTTTTTGTTATACCCTTGAGAAAGATATATTTGCATAAGAACATCGAAAAAATAGATTAAAACATGCCCACTACCCATACAAGGATCTATTACTTTAATATCTTCTATATTAATGTTTTCATTTTCTTTTTCAATTGATTTTAATTGTTTTTGAACTTCAGGTTTTTGTTCAGCTTCATCAATATAATATTCCCAATTCTTTTTGATTTCGTCATCAGGATGTGTTTCAACCCACAATCTGCCCAAACTGTTTTCAACCATATATTTAACAATCCAATCTGGAGTAAACAGTTGTGTAGCTGCTGGTATACGTTCTTTAGTAATTTTAACTCTCTTCTTCAACTGTGCAAATGTTTCATCTTTTAGCTCTGCATTGTAATATTGGTATAGCCACCCAATTATTTCCACTTGATCTTTAAAATCTTCTTCAGAAATCAATTTTATTAACTGTCTTACTATACCTTCTTCTTTGGTAAAGGAAATAGAAAGCAATAGTTCAAAATAGTCTTTAGTTTTTTCAAATAGTTCTGGGAGAATTGAATTTAATTCATTACATTGTTTAATAAATAAAAATTGAAACAATTCATCTAGTTTATTTTCATTTTTAAGAGAATATATAGTTTCAATTTCTTTTCCATCAAAATCTAAACCAATGTTAGGAGCTTCTGTTATTATGTCGGGTTCTAACTTATTTTCAGTTTCACTCGAAAGAATTCTTATTTTCATTGGAAGATAATTATTAACCTCCATAAATCGAATAGCTATTATTCTGTTAAACCAAGTGTATGCAACTTCTTCAACTACATTATCATAACCTTTTTCTTCAATTGCGATTATCAAATTTTTTCTCTGTTGAATTTCTTTTTTATACAATATTTTTGGATAAGAACTGCCAATATCATATATTTCTCTTTCAGAATCTTTTTGAGAAGGGTTTAAAATGTTATTTTCATTTATTCCAATTAAATTCATTTGATAGGCAACATCTTCTCTTAATTTATTTCTTGCGTTCATAGCAAAAGTTTTTATCGATTTCTTATTCATACACAAACATCTTCCCATAATAGTTTAAATAAAAATTCTGTTATTAAATAATTATATATTTTTCTCTAGATGTTAAAAATATAAATTACGAAAATATTTCAAATTTAGTACTTACTTCCATGAAAAAAACGACACTTACCGATGCAATACTTTCGGATGAAATAAATGATAAATTATTTCCTCTAATAAAGCAAGCAGAATTATTATCTAAAAAATATGATGTTCTTGTGACAAATCCACCATATATGGGAATAAGAGGTATGAATAAAAAATTATCTGACTTCTTGAAAACAAACTTTAAAGGTAGTAAAAGTGACTTTTTTTCGGCTTTTGTAGAAAAATCATTTTCTTTCTGCAAATCCACAGGATATTTAGGGTTTTTGACACCATATGTTTGGATGTTTATTAGTTCTTATGGGGATCTAAGAGAAAACATTATGAAAAATAAAACCATAACATCTTTAATACAATTTGAGTATAGTGCATTTGAAGAGGCTACAGTTCCCATATGTACTTTCACATTAAAAAACACTCATGAAAATATCTTTGGAAAATACATAAAATTATCTGATTTCCGAGGAGGAATGGAAGTTCAGGAAGCAAAAACCTTAGAGGCAATAACTAATCTTGATTGTGATTATCTATTTTGTTTTAATCAATTAAATTTTAAAAATATTCCTGGAAATCCTATAGCATTTTGGGCTGGACCTCAGCTTATAAATGCTTTCAAAAACGGGAAAAAACTATCTGAACTTGCAGATATTAAACAAGGACTTGCTACGGGAGATAACAAGAAATTTATAAGATTTTGGCATGAGGTAGATATTAATAAAATAGGGTTTGATTATAATCCAGAAAATGCTAAACAAAGTATCGAAAAATGGTTTCCGTATAATAAAGGAGGAAAATATAGGAAATGGTATGGGAATAATGAATTTATAGTGGATTATGAAGATAATGGAAAAAATATTTTGGACTACAAACAAAAAAAATTAAAAAAAGGATTAATCGAAAAAAAGAATAGTGGATGTTGGAATAGTAATTTTTACTTCAGAGAAAGTCTCAGTTGGTCAAAAATTTCAAGTGGAAATATTGCATTTAGGTTTTTTCAAAATGGATTTTTGTTTGATGTTGCTGGTTGTTCTATATTTACCGAAGAAGATAAGCTGTATCTTTTAGGTTTTCTCAATTCACAAGTTTGTGGGAATATATTAGGACTTATCTCTCCAACCTTAAACTATGAAGTAGGGCATATTTCATCATTACCTATTATTTTTTCAGAAGATAAACTTCAAACAATCAAAGGGATAGTTAAAAAGAATATTGATTTATCAAAAGATGAATGGGATAATTTTGAAACTAGCTGGAATTTTAAAAAGCATCCTATTATCCAAACAGATAAAAAATTAATATCTGAAGCTTATGAAGATTGGGATGAAATTAGCAAAACTAATTTTTATAACTTAATGGAAAATGAAAAGCAACTAAACCAAATATTCTTTGAAATATATGATTTAAGAAATGATTCTTATCCTGAAATTGATGAAAGTAACATTGCACTCAGAAAAGCAGATTTAGAAAGGGATATAAAAAGTTTTCTATCATATTTCCTTGGTTGTTTGATGGGTAGATACTCTTTAAATGATGAAGGGGTTATTTTTTCTGGAGGCGAATATAATCCCTCAAAATACTCAAAATTCATCCCAGATGAAGATAACATCGTCCCTATTTTAGACACAGAATACTTTGAAGATGACATCATAAAACAATTCACAGAATTCCTAAAAGTAACCTTCTCAGAAGAAACCTTAGAAGAAAACATCAAATTCATAGCTAACGCCTTAGGAAACAAAGGAAAAACTTACCGAGAAACTATCAGAAAATACTTCTTAACTGACTTTTACAAAGATCATGTTAAAACTTACAAAAAAACGCCTATCTACTGGTTGTTTGATAGTGGTAAGGAAAATGGGTTTAAGGCTTTAATTTATCTTCACAGATACACACCAGATACTGTTGCAAGGATAAGAACAGATTATCTCCATAAAACTCAAAAAGCAATAGAAACTTCAATAGCTAACAATGAACAAATAATACTTAATTCTACTAACCAAAAAGAGAAAAACCAAGCAACAAAAGATAACACAAAACTTAAAAAACAATTAGATGAAACAATAAAATATGATGAAGCTTTAGCTCACATAGCTAACAAACAAATTGAATTAGATTTAGATGATGGTGTTAAAGTAAATTATGCTAAATTCCAAGGAGTTGAAGTTGGAAATAAAAAAATCGATTTACTAAAAAAGATTTAAAAATCAGTCATTAAAAATTTATCAGTTATTTATAAAATAACTGATGAAATATTTTTACCTAAAGTTTATATTTGCTAAATAATAATATAATATCTAAGTGATAATATGGGTGAAACAAGTAATCTTTATAAAGGTTTTCAAACTGTGGTTCCTTCTAAAATTAGGAAAAAACTTAATTTAGACTTGGATTATGTTTTAGAATGGAGTATTAATGAAAATAATAAAGTTGAAATTGAGTTTCGCAAAAAAACAAACTTCATGGATTTAAATGGCTTAATTTCATCTAAAAAACTTAATGATTCTGTAAAACTTCAGCGAAAAATTAGACGTGGTGAAGATATTGATTTTCGTTGATACTTCTTTTATCATAGCATTTGTTAATGATAATGATGGGAGACATAAAGAAGCTGTTGAATTAGCTAAAATAATAGAAAATGAAGAAAAAGTTGTTTCCTATATGATTATTGTAGAAGTACTAAATAATCTTAGAAAATTTAAAAAAGGAAAACTTAATCAGGAAGTTTATAGAATAATTAAAGATAACTTTAAAATTCAGGAAGAATCTATTAATCTTTATGATGATGCTTTAATGACACAATTAAAGTATCATGGAAAATTAGGATTTGCTGATTGTGTCATAATTGAAACTATGAAAAGATTAAATTTAAATCAAATAGCTTCTTTTGATCAACATTTTGATGGAAAAGAGGGAATTGTTCGGATTTCATAGTTTAGAAATTTTATAATCTTTAAGAGTGTATATAATGAATCTTCAAAAAATACAGTCAAAGTTATTAGAATTATTTAGTACTGAAGAAAGGCAAATTGTCTTCTGGTATGATGATAAAGCTCAATTTCAAGAGGATATAGCTAATTTAGAATTAAATGATATAAAAAAACATATTTTAACAGATTCCAACTGGATTCACACCAAATATCTTTTAGAAGTTGAGGATAAAGATAGTGACTATTTAATCTATGCTCCTTTTTCAAAACCTGATGATAGAGACAATAATCTCGCTGATACAGTATATTATTCAAAGGAGTTCTTTGCAGATAAGATATCTTTTCTTATGGAAGAGCTAAACATTCCTAATAAGTTCAAATCTTCTTTTGAAAAGTACTCAAAATTTTTCAATTCACAAAAAAGAATTGATTCCTTTAAAGATTTTAACATAGAAAATTATACTGATGAAAATATTATCATAGCTATTTTATCAGTTTTATGTAACCTTAATATACCTAACTTTGATGAGGTATTAAAAGAGTTATTAACCGAAGAAAATTTAAAAGAAAATAAACTCATAGAAAACTTTGAAAAGATGAATATTTTAAAGGATTTTTGGGATTTAGCTAAGAAAAAATATTCTTATATAGAGAAAAAACCTAACTTAGAAAAGTTTTTCATCTCTTTAGTTTTAACGCATGCCTCAACTCAATTTGATGGAAACATCCCAAAAGCTTGGGAAAAACATATTTTAGAAAATAAAAATAACATTAAAGTTTTCATGAGTAATTTAATGAGTAATTCTAATTATAAAATTAAAAATCACACTTATCAAGAAATGTATGATATTAATGCAAAAAAAGTAGAGATTTTATTTAAAAACTCACTATCTAGAATTCCAGTAGATAGCTATAAAAACTGTGATACTTTTGAAATATTCGATATTAATATTATGGAATATATAGCTGAATTATTAGTTAGTAATCAAGAATATAATCCTCATTTTAAGGAGTTAATCGAAAATAGGATAAAAACTCATTTTTATAAAAATTTCCTCAATGAATACCATGTTTTAAAATGGGCTAATTTTTTAATAAAAAATATTAATCTGTTTACAAAAGAGTCTAGACCAAATTCTCCTGATGAAATAATAGCTAAATATTCTAAAGAATGGTTTTTAATAGATAAAGCTTATAGAAAATTTTATTTTTATTATGCAAAAGTGAATGACAATTTTAAGGATTTAAGAGATTTAATTGAAAAAATGTATTCTAATAATTTTCTATATGACTTAGCTATTCACTGGGCTGAAAATTATAATCCTGATAAAAATTATATTTACCAAACTGATTTTTATAAAAAAGTAGTCTCTCCTAGAGTATCTCAGCATAGAACTGTTGTAATTATTTCAGATGCTTTGAGATATGAGTGTGGAGATGAGTTAAAAGACATACTTAATCAAGATGAACTTCGTGAAATTGACTTAAGTCCAATTATTTCAACGATACCATCTAACACTGAATTTGGTATGGCAGCATTACTTCCACATAATGATTTGTCTTTTCATGATAATTTATTAATTGATAATAATTCAACAAGGGGCTTGGATAATAGGCAAAAAATATTAAATAATTATTCAAGAGAAGCTTTAGCTGTTAACTATGAAACATTAATGGATATGCATCATGAAGAGTTAAGAACATTCTTTAAAGATTATCAACTTATTTATGTCTATCATAATCAAATAGATGCACGAGGAGATCATCTACCAAGTCAAAATGAAGTATTTATTGCCTCTGATGAAGCTATTAAGGAGATAGAAAAATTAATTAAAAGATTAACTAGTTATACTGGAACTTCTAATTTCATAGTCACTGCAGACCATGGTTTTATTTATAGAAATGATTCTTTAAAAGAAAGTGATAAAATTGATATAAAGGATGGAGAAATATTCTCTAAAAATAAAAGATTTTTATTATCAAACAATGAATTAAATATAAATGGAACATTTTCTCATAAAATACCTTATTTAAATAATGATTTATTTGTCACAGTTCCTAAAGGAATGGATATATTTAAAACTCAAGGTGGTGGTTTAAATTATGTTCATGGAGGAGCATCACTTCAAGAAATAATAATACCTCTACTTAAAGTCCGAGTAAAAAGTACTAAAAGAGAGAGTTCACAAGTTAAATTAAATCTAATTGCACCAATAAATAGAAGAATAACAAACTTAGAAACTCATTTAACTTTTGCTCAAAGCGATAAAATTTCTGATAAAGTTTTACCATTACAAGCATTAATTTATATTGAAGATGAGTATCAAAATAAAATTTCCAATGAAATCATAATTCATGCTAATAAAACAGATGATGATCCAAAACTCTTGGAATTTAGAGAAAAAATCACAGTTAGAAATAAACAATATGATAAATCTAAAAATTATTATCTTGTAATAGAAGATGAAGATAAAAATACGGAAATTGATAGATACGAATTTGTTATTGACTTAGCATTTGCAGATGAATTTGATTTCTAATTAGATTCGAATATTTTACTTAATTAAATAAAAATACCTTAAAAATACTCAGTATTTAAATATCATATTAATCTAATATATATGGTGAATTTTCAGGTCCTGATTAAATTATTAAACATGAATTAATTATTAATTTTTTCATAAATTTTAATTAAATTTATATTTATAGATTAATAGATTATAAAAAATGCATTAATTAAAAAATTTAGAAAATAGCTTCTGGATATTGTCTATAGATTATTAATTTGATATGTTTTTTAAATTGTATTATGCTAAATTATAGAATTGACGGCGAATAAAAGAAGATTTTTTGGAAATGAGGTTTTGGAAATATGCCTAATAATGATGAAACATTCTACTTTTTAAAGGAAGATTTTCCTAAAATTGAAAAAATATGCATGACTGTAGAGGAAAATATCTATACTAATCCTGTTTATGCAGTAATGGAAGGGAGAAAAGCAACAGAAAAAATACTTGATGAAGTTATAGATAAAGAAAGTCTTCAAATGTTAAAAAACAGTAATTTAAATGAAAAAATCAACGAAATTAACAGTTTAAGCATTTTTTCCAAAGCAGGTTATGTTTTCAGAGCATTTGATTATAATAGAAAATTGGGGAACATAGCTGCACATCATGAAGTTCATAGTGAAATCACTACAGCTCTCAGAGTTCATGAAAATTTATTCACTATCGCCAAATGGTTTCATGATAAATATTTGGATAAATATGAAATAGGTGAATATAAAAATCCAATTCCTGAAAACCTAAAAAGTAAAAACAAATTTCTTGAAGAAGATATTTCTATATTGGATAATGATCAGAATTATGAAGATTCACAAAACAATAAACATGATTATAAGAATTTGAGTTCTGAAAGTGATACTAACACTAATAAAATTAATGAAAATAGAACAAAAATAAGAAAAGATTCTTTTCCTGAGAAAACTTCATATACTCAAAGAAATACTAAGAAAATAAAATCATTTAATTTTAATGGAAATGAATATGTGGTAAGGAACTCTAAAGATCTTCTTTTACAATTATTGAGTATTTTATATAATTCAGAAAATGATTTTGATAAAGTTTTTCAGCTTAAAGGTAGAAATAAACCTTATTTTTCAAAAGATCCTGAAGTTTTAAGGTCTGCTAAATTAATCAAAGGTACAAACATTTATGCTGAAACAAATAGAAGCACTGAAAATATCATTAATTTTTCAAAAAAATTATTGAATCAATTTAATTATGCACCTGAAACTTTAAAAATAACTTTTTATGATGATGTTTCTATAGATGAAGATAATCTTTTTTTGAAAAATAGAGGCTATGGAAAAGAATTTTCAAGCAAACCATCCCTTAAGTTGGATAGCCATAAGAGTACAGAATCTAAAATTGATAATTCCAAAAATATTCCTAAAAAGAAAGAAGAGAATGAAAATCTAGATTATTATAAAATTACCATGAAAAATCTGAAAGGTTGGAACAAGGCAGTTTTTGATAAAATCACATTATTAAATTCTGAATTTTTCACTTATCAAAATCTTCTTGTTTTTATTCCAGATTTTCAAGAAATGTTTCCTAATAATTCTGCGATTGAATCAACAATTAGATTTACACTACAAAGATTAAGAGATTTAGGTTTAATAGATTTTTTATCAAGGGGAAATTATAAAAATAAAGTGTTTTGTTACTTGCAATCATCAATCAATGAAAGAAAATATGAAAATCCTATTCTGGAAGTTGCAGACAGTGAAAACAAATTTCTTGAAGAAGATGTTTCCATAATGGAGGATAATAATATAAATAAAGAAAAATCATTGAACAATGGTTTTTCCGAAAATGGATATGAAAATTCGTCGGAAGAGATTTTTGAGCCTGAAATTTCTTATTTTAATAAGTCTAAAGATTTTTTAATTTCTAAAGGTGATATAATTAATGTAAATGATACTGAGGATAAATATAACTTAAATGAAGCAACTGAATTAAATTCAAAGTTAAATAATCACTTTCTAGGAAAAGTAGTTAGAAAGGATTTAACAAAGAAAATAAAAGAAGGAGCCAATGTTCCAGTTTATGTTTTAGAATATTTACTTGGAAAGTATGCTACTGGTGTTGATGAACATCAAATTCAAAAAGGTCTTGAAAAGGTTAAAAATATACTATCAGACAACTTTGTAAGACCTGATGAAGCTCAAAAAGTTATCTCTAAAATAAGAGAAATTGGTAGTTTTACTGTAATTGATAATGTTTCAGTAAAGTTAAATTATCATACTGATAATTATGAAGCAGAATTTTCTAATTTAGGCTTAAAAGGAGTTCCAATAGCTAAAAAGTTTCCAAAACAATACGAACGTTTGTTAGGAGGAAATATTTGGTGTATGATAAATTTTGAATATTATTTTGATGAGGCAGATCCAAAAAGAAACCCTTTTATCATAAATAACTTAAGTCCAATACAGATGCCTAATTTAGATTTAGAGGAAATTTTAAATGCTAGAGAAAATTTTAGTAAAGGAGAATGGATTGATATTCTTTTAAGATCTTGTGGTATGGAACCTAGTCAGCTAACTGAAAGAGTTAAATGGTTGCTCATTACAAGACTTGTTCCTTTAGTTGAAAATAACTTTAATCTCTGTGAATTAGGTCCAAGAAGTACTGGAAAATCTCATATATATAAAGAAATATCTCCTAATTCTATTTTAGTTTCTGGAGGTCAGACAACTGTAGCTAATCTTTTCTATAATATGTCCACTAAACTCGTTGGTCTTGTTGGTATGTGGGATTGTGTAGCTTTTGATGAAGTAGCTGGAATTAAATTTAGTGATGCTGATGGCGTAGCTATTATGAAAGACTATATGGCTTCAGGGTCTTTTTCTCGAGGAAAAGAAAAGAAAAATGCTTTAGCCTCAATGGTTTTTGTAGGAAACATAAATCAAAGTGTGGATTATTTACTTAAAACATCAAACTTATTTACACCATTCCCTGGTGAAATTGCAAAGGATAGTGCATTTTTTGATCGTATCCATTGTTATATTCCTGGATGGGAAATTCCGAAATTCAACCCAGAACATTTCACTAATGATTATGGATTCATTACAGATTATTTTGCAGAATTCATGCGAGAAATGAGAAAAAGATCTTTCAGTGGTTCTTATCTGGAATATTTTAAATTAGGTCGTGATTTAAATCAAAGAGATACTATTGCAGTTAAAAAAATGGTCTCTGGCTTGATAAAACTCATTTATCCTAATGGAAAATATGATAAAGAAGATATTCGTGAACTTTTAATTCTATCTTTAGAATCCCGTAGAAGAGTAAAAGAGCAGTTAAAAAGGATTGCTGGCTTAGAATTTTTCGATGTTAATTTTTCATTCATTGATAATGAAACAGATAAAGAAGAAAGAGTAGGTGTTAAAGAACAAAGCAAAGGCGAATTAATATTTGAAGGATCAACAGGACCAAACCATTATAATATTTCAACTGATAAAACATCTACAGAAGTCATTGAAAATTCAGAACATAATTTAGAATCTGAACCAATTAGTTCTACTTTTTCTAAAAATTTAGAATCATTAAAAATTTATGAAAGTCAGATTCATGAACTGAAAAATCTATATGAAAACAAAGAAAAAATTGCTCGTGATTTAATCGAAAAATGTTTTTCTCCACCACAAATGTCTTATGATAGATTCATAGATGAACTAGATAGTTATAATATACTTTTTTATAATCAAGCAGAATCAGCATTGAAAATCATTGAGGCAAATGTAGGATACACACCAAAAGTTGATGACGAGCTTAAAAAAAGATTGAATACACTAAAATCATTTGTAGAAAAAATCGACGAATTGAACATTGAATTAGCTATTAAATTAAGTAATTCTAGTGAGGAATCTTATTCTGGTGAAATAGAAGATTTGTTGGAGGATATGCAAAAGCTTGTCGATTCTGTGAAAGAATATGATTAAAAGTTATTAATATTTGAATCTAAATTGATAAAAAAGAATAAATAATTATTCCAATTACAATTATTAAAAGATTAATAAGAAATTGAAATATGATGATGATAAATATGATGAATATTAGATATATTGAATGATTATTTACAAAAACTAATGAAATCATGATTAAAAAAGTAAGAAAAATTTAAAACTAAAATATGGGGCAATAAAATGACTGATTTTTCACTTGATGTTAAAGAAATAGAAAAAGAAGTAGAAGATACTATCCAAACTGTAGAAAAAGATTCGCAAAATCCTGAAATTCAAAAACAAGCTGAAAATAATGCTGTTGCAATTTTTAAAACTGATTTCGATAATCCAACTGAAAGACAAAATATTTTAAAACCTTTAGATGACTTTGGACTTTCTGCAATATCTAGGTCTGCATCAAGAAATAAGCTTTTAGCCACTAGATTCGCTGATTTTTCCAAAGGAGGAGAGGATGCAGGAGATGTTGGAGAAAAATTATCTGAGTTAAATATGCAAATGAAAGATTTAGATCCTAGTATGCTCGATTTTGCTAAAAAAGGTTTTTTAGGAAACTTATTTAATCCAATAAGAAAATATTTTAACAGATATCAGAAAGCAGAAACTGCTATTGCAAATATTATAAAATCTCTGGATATTGGTAGCAGAACATTACAGAATGACAATACAACCCTCCTTGCTGAAGAAGATCATTTAAGAGATTTAACAAAGAAACTTATTGCTGACATTGAATTGGGTAAGATGATGGATGAATCCATCGAAGCTCAAATTCGTAAAGCTGAGCTTGAAGAGGTTGAGGAAGCTAAAATTACATTTGTTCGTGAAGAAATATTGTTCCCACTCAGGCAAAGGATAATGGACATGCAACAGATGATAGTTACAAATCAACAAGGTATTGTGTCCTTAAATGTAATCAGGCGAAATAATAAAGAGCTTATTCGAGGAGTTAGTCGTGCTAAAAATGTTACAGTAACTGCTCTAAGAACGGGTGTGATGGTTGCAAGTGCATTGTACAATCAAAAGATAGTTATTAAAAAAATTCAGATTCTTAATGAAAATACAGAGCACATAATCGAATCCACATCCAGAATGTTGCGTGAACAAGGAAGTGAAATACAAAAAACTAGTATGGAAACAATGATTTCTCCAGAAGTTCTTAAAACGTCTTTTGTTAATGCTATTGCTGCAATAGATGATATAAGTAAATTTAAAGAACAATCTCTCCCTAAAATGCAGGAAACTATCAATCTATTTTATGAAATGGCTCAAGAAGGCCAAGAAGTCGTTGATAGAATTGAGATTGAAGGTGTTGGTCCTAGATAATTCTTTTTTCATTCTTTTCTTTATAGTTTCGCACACCATTTTCACATGTAAAGTAACATATTTTAATAGTTAAAATTAAGGAAGGATATGCATGGCAGAGCAAATTGAACCCACACCAACATTAAAGGGTAAACAAGCTTGTGAATTTATAAAAAAGATAAATACTCCACCTTCCAAAGAGAAAATTGCCTATATGAAAGAAACTAGAAAAAGGTTTGAGGTCGATTATAATTAAAAAAAATTCTTTATAATCACATTAATCAAAAAAAATAATATAAGATTAGTACCTAGTAGTACCGGTTTCGCAACTTACTGTTACAAGACATACTAGGCATTACCTAACTCTTATATTTAATATTACTTTATTCCACTTATATAAATTTTTGCATTTCCACCAACTCTGTTTGTGTTTTTTTTATTTTATTTAACAAATTCTTTTTTTATACAGATTTTGTGCGGATTTTAAATATTATTTTTCACATCCTTAGATAATTATGATTTTTATATAAACCAAATATAAACTACCTATAATATAACAATCAATGCTTGTTAATTGGATAATAGTGTATGATAATAATTTTGACCAACAATCAAAAGGAATTTATCAAAAAGAACTGAATAATTTTCTATATTATCTTGTTATGAAATTATATTGTATCTTTTTTTTCAAAGGATTAAACTAGTTTACATTTTTTGGGTATTTTAGTTTACATTTTTGGAGTGTTTTAGTTTACTCTTTAAAGATTTTGATTTTAGAATAATTAATATTTTGAATTAGAATGTCAATTTTTCAAAAATTTTAAATATCATAAAAGAGACACTTATAATTGTAATTATTAAAATTTTTAAATAATAATCATGTATAAGTGTAATTTTTTAAATTTTCATGAAAATAACATTTATAAATGTAATTTTTTTTATTTGATTTAAATGATTAAAAGAGAATTATATTTAAAAAAAATCAGGTCTTTAATAGGTAAAGACATTATAAAGGTTTTAACTGGAATTAGGAGATGTGGGAAGTCTTCTATGTTAAAATTAATCATTGATGAATTAATAGAGGAAGGAATTAATAGAGAGAACATAATTTTAATTAACTTTGAATCTGCAAAATATATGGATATAGACTCTTCAGCTAAATTAAACAAATTAATTAAAAATTTAATATGTGATTTAAAAGGAACTATCTATCTATTCTTTGATGAAATACAAAATGTTAAAAATTGGGAAAAATTAATAAATAGCTATAGGATAGATTTAGATGCAGAAATATTTATTACAGGTTCTAATGCTAATTTACTTTCAGGAGAATTAGCTACTCTTATAGCTGGAAGATATATTGAAATAAAAATCTACCCTTTCTCCTTTAAAGAATCATTAAAATTAAAAAAAGAGTATGACTCAAAAAAACATGGTCTGAAAAAGTATGACTCAAAAAAACATGATCTTAAAAAATTTTTCTTAGAATATTTAAAATATGGAGGTATGCCTTTAGTACTTCAATTGAATCCAAATGAAAAAATAGATTACTTAAGAGACCTTTACAATTCTATCATTCTAAAAGATATTGTATATAGGAATAAGATTCGAGAAGTGGATTTATTTGATAAATTAATTAAATTTTTAATGGATAATATTGGTCATACATTTTCTGCAAAAAGTATTTCAAAATTTTTCAAAAGTGAAAATAGGATAGTTTCACGAGATACTATCTATAATTATTTGATATTTCTTCAAGATGCATGTTTAATACATAAAGTACAAAGAGAAGATTTAATCGGAAAAAAAATATTGAAAATACATGAAAAATATTATTTCACTGATCATGGATTTAATGAAACAATAGCTGGAAAAAATACTGAAAATATAGCTCAAATCTTGGAAAATATTGTTTATATGGAATTTTTAAGACATGGATATGAAATATATGTAGGAAAAATAAATAACTCTGAAATAGACTTTATATGTAAAAAATATGAAAGAACTATCTATGTTCAAGTATCTTATTTACTTGCCAGTAAAAAAACTGTTGAAAGGGAATTTAACTCTTTGTTAAAAATTAAAGATAACCATGAAAAGATAATTATTTCTATGGATGAAGTGAATTTCTCACAAAAAGGAATAAAACATTTAAATATAATAGATTTTTTAAAATCCAGTGATTTTTAATATATGATACTAATTCACATTTTACATTTTTTAAGTTTTTTAGTTTACATTTTTTGGGTTTTTTAGTTTACATTTTTCGAGTTTTTTAGTTTACATTTTTTGGGTTTTTTAGTTTACATTTTTCGAGTTTTTTAGTTTACATTTTTTGGGTATTTTAGTTTACATTTTTGGAGTTTTTTAGTTTACATTTTTTAAGTGTTTTAGTTTACAAATTTAAGATTTTGATTTTTTAATATTTAACAACAAATATTTATATATGATTAAAAATAAAATTAGTATTAATTATTACTATCATAGAAAATATTATTAATTTTTAAAATAATTTTCAGATATTAAAAAAAATCAGGAGATATAATGACAGCAGAAATAGCAATCTTAAACAAAAGTGCTGTAGTCTTAGCTGCAGATAGTGCAGGCACGATAGATTTAGGATTCAGAACACAAATTGATAATTCAACTGATAAGCTTTTCATGCTTTCAAAAAAAGATCCTGTTGCCATAATGATTTATCAAAATTTATCTTTTGTAGGAGTTCCATTTGAAACAATAATAAAAATGTATAGAAAAAAGTTATCAAACACAAGATTTAATACATTAAAAGAGTATTGTGATGATTTTTTAAAGTTTCTAATTTTTAATTTTAAAGGAAATGAAGAAGATCAAAAGTTAGATATTATAGCTAAATCTAGGAAACAAATTAAAGAGATATATGATTATAATCTTCTCTCATTAGAAAATTTCACATCTGTTAAAAGATTTTTAGAGGAAGGAGGAGAGCTCACAGATGGCATATTTGAACCAAATTTTTTTGAATATAAAATAGATAAACAAATTGAGAATATTAAGAACAATATTTCAGATTCTTCAAAAAATTTTCCTAATGATTTATTTGTAGAAATACGCCAAAAGCATCGACAAACTATTAGAGGAGTAATTTCTACATTAAAACAAGAATTAAGTCATGAATCTTTTTTCAATGAAACACATGAAGATAAATTAATTGATTTAGCTTGTCTTTCTCTTTTGGAAAGTTATTCTGGAGTTGTTATATCTGGTTTTGGAAAAAATGATATTTTTCCTTCATTGGTTTCAACTACATTATACTCAATATATAATGATAAATTATATAAAATTGAAAATCAATCATTCAATATAACTGAAGAAAATAATGCGGGAATTATTCCTTTCGCTCAAAAAGACATGGTAGAGACATTTTTAAACGGAGTTTCAAAGGATTTTTTAAAAGAAATAGAAGAATTCATTGAAAATAAAATTAAGGGATACTCTCAAATTATGAACTCTTCATTTGAAACCAGTGAGGGTAATGAAAAAACCATTGAAAAACTAAATTATTTGAAACAAAAAATTGAAGATAGTTTTAGTACTTACAGTAAGGATTTCTTTGACAGTTATAATGAACTAATCTATAATGGTATTGAATCACATATTGGTCCAATATTATTAGATATAATAAATTTACCTAAAAATGAAATGGCAGTATTAGCAGAATCATTAATTCATTTAATATCTTTAAAAAGAAAATTTTCATTAAATCAGGATGAAACAGTTGGTGGGAATATAGATGTTGCAATAATCTCTAAAGGAGATGGTTTTATTTGGGCAAATAGAAAACATTATTTTAATGCAGAACTTAACCCGCATTATATAAAAAACTATGGAAATTAATAGAAAAATTAATATGTTACCATACATAATTAATAAATAATAACAATTAACTTGGGATAAAAATGATTAAATTAAAAAAAACTGTCATGGAAACTATTGAGTCTGCGATGAAAGAACCATCAGCTTTTAATGGGAAAAAAATCGCAGAAAAATCTACTAAAAAATTTTTAGAGGATTTAAACAAAGAATAAATTATTTTAAATAGTTAATTATACGTGTTTAAATAGGTAATATTATTTTCACTCAAATATACATTTTATCTATTCATTTTTGTTTTATTTTGGAAAATTTCGGTAGTATTCCAATCTTCTAAATCCGTAAAACTTTTATTTTCAGAGTCTCTCTTTAGAGCTTCAATAGAAATATATTTATTTTTAAACCCTTCAATTAGCTTTTTCTCATTTAATTCTCTTATTAGCTTTATTTTATTCATATTAATCCTTTGAAGTTTTTTTTGTAATATTGAATCATTTTTTTTATCAAATGTATTTTAATTGTTAATTCTACTTCCTCTAATCGGATTGTTAGCAGAATTTCATTTTTGAAAAACTTTTATAAAATTAATTTTTTTTTATTATTAAGAAATTAAAATTAGTGATAATTATGGATGATGATGAACACTTAGAAAAGCTTGTTGAAGAAGAGTTTGGAAAGTTTAACTATCATAAAATAATGAGAGAGGTCTTTGACTCCATAGAGCTTAAAGATGACAATCCCAATCTTAGAAAAAAGTTTACATTATTATTGATGCTTGTTTAGATAAAGAGGCATATAAAATTTATCAACAACTTGATCTTATAATGGTTGATAAAGTTTTTGATAGAATAAATGAGGTAAATAGCTTTAAAATTGGTTATAAATTAGGTAGACTAAAAACTACTGCTGATTATGGTTCAAATTAAAATTAATTCATGATTTAAAAAAATTAGAGAGTGATAATGAAAAAATTGCTGAATATACTGATATTTCACTTGAAGAAATTGAAAATATAAAGGGGAATATTTAAAATTATTATTAAAAACTTATCAACTATTTCTAATTGTTAAAATTTTAACTAGGAGATAATTATTTTTAAGAGTAAATTAAGGAGGTGTTGGATATAGAGGAAATAATAAAATTAATCTTTAAAGCAGCTAGCCTAAGGAGATGGAATGATCATATTAGTCCAATTGAATTGGTGGAACTAGATAAACAAGCTCATAAGATGGTGATTGTATACACAATAGCTAAAATTCAAGAAGAAAATGAGGAAATTGATTGGGTTAAGCTAATTGAAAAATTCTTGTTTGAATTGTTTTATAGATTAGAATTAACCGATTTAAAACCTCAAATATTTCATGAAATGGTGAAAGAAAGAAAGGATGATCTGGATAAGTTTGTCTTGGATAACATAGCTTCTACCTTAGCTAATTTCAATAAAAGATTTTTTGAAAAATTTGAAAATTATATCCAAACAGAAGAGGAATGTATAGAGGATAGAATAATAGCTTCTGCACATTTTTTAGCTACAGATTGGGAATTTAATTTAATTTATCCTTCAAATTCTATGATTTATGGAATTGATAAAACAAAAGATAGTATTGAAGAAAGAATAGAGGAACACTATGACTTATGGGGTGTAAAAGAACTCTTACTAAATAAAAAGATTTATGGTTTTGTGGACTTGTGTGGTCAGCTAAGATTTCAAAAAAGATGGTCCCATATTCCTCGTGTTCCTGAAACTTCTGTTTTAGGTCATATGTTAATGGTTGCTGTGATTAGCTATTTTTTAACCATCAACACATTAGAAAATCCCTCAAAGAAAAGAATTTATAATAACTTTTTTGCAGGATTATTCCATGATTTACCTGAAGTTTTGACAAAAGATATCATATCCCCTATTAAAAAATCAGTTGGAGGGTTAAATGATTTAATAGGCAATTACGAGGAAAAAATGATGGAACAAGAGATTGAACCCTTAATTCCAAAATGGTATAATGAAATGTCTTTTTTAACCAAGGATGAATTTGAAAATAAAATTGTTAAAAATGGGAAGATAATTAAAAATATTCCATATGAAGAAATGGATAGCTATAATGAGGATAAATTTTCACCAGTGGATGGTGAGATAGTTGATTTTGCTGATAAATTATCAGCCCTCAGAGAAGCTACTGCTTCAGTTAAACATGGTTTAAAATCAGATGATCTTGAAGAAGCTATTAAAAATATTAAAGATGAGCTACTTTTAAAAAATAAGTTTGGTGTGAATATTGATAAAGTATGATAATTTCTTGAAAAAGATAAAGCTATTGATAATCATATTTTTTTATTCAATTAATTAGATTGATTCATTTTTTAATTTTTTATATTTTTAAATTTATTTTAGATAATATTTTTTATTTTTATAATTTTTTTTATTTTTAATTTATTTTAGAAAATATTTTTAATTTTTTATATTTTTTA
>WRNS01000002.1 GCA_009776495.1 Methanobrevibacter sp.
TAGTTTAATAGATTAAATAGCAATTAAATTATATATGATATAATATAAATAGTTTTGGCATATATTTTATAAATATTTATAAAAATTATGAGCATAATAAAAAATAATTAAGATAAATTAGATATTTACACAAAGAATAAATGTTTAATAGATTAATTTTAAAAATCTATATTTAGGATAATTTTTTTAAAATTTAGGACACAATTATTTTAAATCATTAATTATTATTAAATGAAATTATTGATTAATTATTTAATGATTTTTATTTATAAATAGAATAGATACAAAATCATCATTATACATAAATAGAATATATTATTAAAAGTTTAAGAAATATGTACTATAAATGATAAATTTATTATAAGGAATTACATTATTAATAGCTTATCTACTGAATAGGTGAGACATTGAAAATTAAAAAAAGATATCATCTCAAAAAAACGAAACTTAAAGAAATTATGCAGGAATTAAAAGGATATTCATCAATTATTCTTGATAAAGCTAAAGTGGAGATGTTAGAAACCGATTCTCATTCATTCATATTAGTCAATGGTCGACCACATATTATACTATTAAATGATAAACCATTTCCCACATTAAAAGCTATTATAGACAATAAAATTAAAGAAAATCAAGTGGTAGTAGATATGGGTGCTGTTAAATTCATGGCAAATGGTGCCGATGTTATGAGTCCAGGAATTGTAGCTACAGATGATAATATAGTTAAAGATGATGTTGTAATTATTGTGGATGAAAATCATGAAAAACCATTAGCTATTGGAGTAAGTTTAATTACAGGGGAAGAAATGGTAAAGAATGATAAAGGTAAAGCTATTAAAACCCTTCATTTTATTGGAGACGATATTTGGAATCTCCAGCTATAATTCATATGTTTAAAAAAAATAATTTAAATTTTTATTTGGATCTTTTTTAAAAATAATTATAAATTTAATTTAAAAAATAATGTAAATTTATTGATAATATGGTAAATTTAAGATACAATGCAGGAAATATACTGAATCCAAATGTTCATAAAATTGGGATTTTAGCTCTTGGATCACACTTAGAAAATCACGGTCCAGCACTTCCTATTGATACTGATGCAAAGATAGCTTCATATATTGCTTTGCAATCATCACTTGAAAGTGGAGCTAAGTTTTTAGGAGTAATATATCCTGCCCATGAGATTGAAGAAATTAATCATGGTGTTCATTTTTCTCTTGAAGAATTAGCTAACAATATAATTGAAACCTTAAAGTCTGCTAAGAAGTTTTTAGCTATTGAAAAAGTAATAATAGTTAATGCTCATGGAGGTAACATCCCATTATTTCTACATTTAGAGGAAATTGAAAATAAGGCTCACATAGACATAATTATGAACAATAAAATCGTGGAAAATGAAGGTCCTCATGGTGGTTCTGGTGAGCTATCCATAGGGAAAATTCTCACAATTTTAGATGAAGATGAGGTAGCTAATCAAACTAATTTAGATGAATTTGGGGAAGTGGGCTTAGCTATGTTTGAAAGTGCTCGAAAAAACGATCCTGGAATTGAGGAAGGAGCTAATGAAATCGAAAATCATGGTGTTTATGTCGATGATACCTTTGGAAAACAATTGCTTAACTTAGCTATTAATTCAGTTTTATTAGATGTTGAGAAGCTATTGGATTATTAATATTAAATTTATATTATTTATATAGTAAAGGAGTGTTTTATATGAATATTAAAGCTTTAAAGTTACTTTGTATGATTTCATGTATTTTAGGCTTAATTATAATAATTCTCAGTTTATTTAGTGGTACTATCGAGTGGCTGTTTGTTTTTACAGGTTCACTTTTGGTTTTTTTAGGATTAGCTAATTTTTATCTCTTTTCAAAGAGAACATAATATTTGTTTTGCTAACCTTTTTTTTATTTTTTTATATACTAATTTTTTTTAAATCAGATTTATGATTAGTTTTTTAATCTTTTTTTAGCTATTATTCCTTGTTTTTATCAAAATAATTTTTATTTTTATCATTTTTATTTTTATTTAGTTTTAATCTGTTTTAGCTACAATCATATTATTTACAATCATTATAATTAATTATTATACTTTAATGAAAAATATATACAGCTTTTTTTATATAATGAAAAAAATATACAACTTTTTTTATACTATATAAAAAATATACAAATAATTTTAACAACAATATTTATATACTAGTAATTCCTAATAATTAAATGTGAATATTTTTTTATTATTAGAATCCCTCCTCTATTTAATAAAAAAATACATTTACAAAAAAGTTAATGAATGGAGTCTCAAGCTGAACATTTTAAATAATCACCAATCATTTCTTCTGTCATGAAATATTTCAATCCTTGTATTTAAATGTATTATAAAAACACTTTTGTTTGAAAATTTTGCCAAATTGAGACTCGTGTTCATTAATAGCTATTTTTTTTAAAATAAACCTAAACATTGTTTATTTATTTTCATCATATAAGATTGCTTTTTGTTACAATGATGAAATTTATTTCTCTAAATAATCATACCAAATCCTAATGAATTTTTTTCACCTAAACCACAATCATATCCAAATTTAATCAGATTTTTATCTCCTTCAATAGCTATATCCATCATGAATGCTCGGTTAAAAGTTTTAATATTTCCTTTTTCGATACTAATCCTTTTTCTTCGAACAAGTTTCATCCCAGAACTTATATTAACATTGTCTAAATCTATTTCTTTATCATAAAATTGGTTGTATTTTTTAACAAGGTTTTTTTCAATATTTGAAAAAAACTTAGGATCTGATGGATCCAAATCCCATGGTTTCAGCTTCCCATCTATCTCTTTTTTTGTTCTAACAATTATTGGAGATAAAGTTTTAAATTTCATTATAGTTTCAAATTGGGGAGTTGGTAATAACTCAATTTTTTCTACGTATAGCTCTTGTCCTTTAAAATTAACTTGAATATCTTCAAGATAACCGTTAACAAGAGATTTTATGAGGTATTCATTGGGGGAAGCTATTTGAAAACTCATAGTTCCGTTTTTAGAAATAAATCCATCTTCAACCCTTTTTCTTTGTTGTATATTAATTTGTGAAAAAGTAAAAAATTTAAAGGATTTTGATGTATGTAATTCTTTAGCTAAATCCAAATCAGCTATTTTACTGTAGATAATAGATGAAAGAATGTAATTATAGTTAAATGGTATATGTAAAGTTTTTTTAGATTTTAATTCTATATTAAGTCTCATATGTTAAACTCCTTCTTATTATTCATGGATATTTCTGATTTAAAGAAAATTTTTTTTATTAATTTAAGCTATTTTGTTTTTTTCCCCAAATTAAAGAAATATTTTTCATTTTGGGATATACTTTTTATGATTAAATTCATTTTTTAGTCAATTTTTAAACATTTTGATTGTATTTAAAATATAATTATATGTAAATTTATTAACATTTTTGGCTGATTTTAAACTGCGACAAGTTTTATTGTTTAACTGTTAACAATCTGATTTCAATTCCCTTTTGATCTGATTTAATTGAACTATCATTTTACTTGGTAGGGGAAGTGTATGCATTTCAATTTTATAATAATCTGATTTAATTGAAACAATAGCTGATCATTACTCCGAATCTTCCTATATTTGAATTTCATTTTGATCTGATTTAATTTAAAGGAAGAAACGAAGCATTACTCAAGATAATGAAATTTCAATTTCATTTTGATCTGATTTAATTTTTGGTGGGTTTGATGTTAAAATAGATGAGAATGTTAATTTCAATTTCATTTTGATCTGATTTAATTTCCCAGAAACTCAATTGGCCCTTAGTTTTGGTTCGTAAATTTCAATTTCATTTTGATCTGATTTAATTCCATTTCAAAACATAACTTTGACAGAGATGATTATCAATTTCAATTTCATTTTGATCTGATTTAATTTATCATCTCGAAGAGTTGTTTATTGTTTGCTAACCTATTTCAATTTCATTTTGATCTGATTTAATTTGATGAGATTAAAAGTGAGTTGAGTTCTTTGGTTAAATTTCAATTTCATTTTGATCTGATTTAATTCTCTCACTAGTATTCCTGTTGCTTTTGTTAATGCAAATTTCAATTTCATTTTGATCTGATTTAATTAAGATTCTGAAAATCGTATGTATCAATTTCTTAATTTATTTCAATTTCATTTTAATCTGGTTTAGTTGGGTTTACACAGTTTGCTGTTAAATAAGCTTTGATTAAGATTTTTGAATCTGGAGAGTAAGACACTGATGGTGATTTTATTGAAGAGTCAGTTATTTGTCTTATGTTTATTGTATGATAGTGACTCGTAAATGTAGTTTATATAGTCCTGAAGAGGCATTTTATAAACTAACTCCATTACAATATCAGGTCTTGGGGGTTATTAACAAGTTATAGAATATAAAGATGGGAAAAGAAATGGATAAACATAAATAATAAAAAATAGGGAATTAGGGATTAGATAGTTTTATAAGTCACTTTCACAGAATAAGGCTTATAACCAGATGGAGGGTGCTTACTAACAACACCACCATACTTATTAGCAGTGTATGTTTTAGCATACTTCTTAGATTTACCCTTAACTTTCTTAGTGAAAGTAACTTTAGCCTTAGTTAACTTATAATAATTCGAGAAATAGTCACTAGACCATGAACGAATTTCAAACGTATTAGTTTTGCCAGACATACCCGAATACCCTGGAGTGTAGGAAACACCAATATAATCCCCTTTACCAATATACTTATTAACAGTCCCTGAACTCTTAAACTTAATAGTCTTAGTGTATGTTTTACTAGCTACTGGTGTTAATGTTAAACCCGCTACAGCAACAAACAATATTAACAATATTAAAATTTTCTTTTTATTCATCATGAACTCAATCCTATAAAACCATCACTAGTTTTTTGATGTTTCATACCACATTCAGGACAATAGAAATATCCTCTGGCACGTTCACTATCAATTGTTTCTTTATGTCCACATTTAACACATTTAAATTCAACATAACGTTTAATTTCTCCATCTGAAGTATTTACCATTATTTTACACCAACCTTAATTACATTGAAAACTTTAATCAACTTTTACTATCCCATTCTTTTAACAAAATTCCAATATCTTTCTCGACATGCTCATTCCATTCCATATCCATATCAATATCACTAATACTATATGTTACACCATTTTTTTGGAAAGTGAACACGAATCCTCCATTTTCCCATATCTGTAAATATCCTTCAAAACCTCCAATATTCTTTTTTTCACTAGTAAATCCATAGACCTCAAAAGTAGGGTTAGCATTATAAATTTTTATAGCTGATTCCCATGATCCCTTTCCATCTTTACCGAATCCTATTTCTTTGAAGTTATGTTTGCTTAATTTAATATAAAACTCAGAGTCTATAGTATTATTTGGTTCGGTGAAAGTGTATTTATCTAATTTACAATTTTTAGCATTTAATATATCAGTAGTTAAATAATTTTCAGAATTCTCAACTCTTTCCAGTAATACAGTAACATACTTCTCTTTACCATTAGTATCATTAAAATGTATCTCTATAGTTGCAGTTTCCATTTCTAATGGTATTTCTATAGTTTCATTAAATTTATCCTCTTTTGATTCCATTTTTTTACTAATGTTTAAGTCTTTGGATTTCATTTCAAGACTATTAATATTAGTTACATGTCCTGAGATAGTGCAAGTTGTGTTATTTCCTATATATATCGTGGTGTCTTGGTCTAAGTAAATGCTGCCTGTGTCTGGAAGCATAGAACCTATACCTATCAGTATTAACACACCAACACAACATGCTCCAAGTATAGCTACTGTTTTTCCTTTTCTTGTTTTTAAAAAAGGATATACTTTTTCATTTAAGGTTTCTTGAAAACTTTTCTTATCTTCACTCATTTTTGGATCAATTCCCTTTTTTTTAAAATATTATAATTTTTTTATTTATTAATCAATTGATAAATTTTACCAACCATCTTCAGTAACATAGGAAGCTTTTTCATTAATTATTTCAGAAACTATGCTTTGATGAGAGACTTTATCAAATCTGATATTCTTACCCTCTCCCATTCGTATAATATTATGTTTCATACCTTCAATTTCATTCCAAGGTATTTTAGCAGTTTCCATATCCGTACTAAGAACTACCCCTTTTTCTGCGATTCGCAATGTTCCAGTCTCACCAGCAACAGTTTTTTCAGTAAACTGCTGTTGTGATGCTCCTAAAGCACCACCAAGTAATGCTCCTTTAGTTCCAAATAGCATTCCACCAGCTAATGCACCTTTACCTAAATCATTAGATATTTGTTTATCCATTTTAGGAAAGATGACAGAAACATTCTTACCCTCTAATATTTCATCTTTAAGATTATTTCTACTTATTTTTAATTTTTCCTGTTTTTTTTCTTTATCCAATTTCAACATATCTTCCATACTCATTCCACATTTAGAGCATGATTTATCAGTTTCTTTAACTATATTTCCACAATTGGGACATGCATCAGTTCGTACTTTTCTACTAAATAATCCTATTTTTTCATCCTCCCCCGTTTATTCCAATTTTTTTGTATTTTATTATTATCATTTTTTATCATTTATTTTTTACTATTCATATTTTTTTCAGAAAAATCAATTAGACAGAGAGATTATTACAATGTCAGCATCAGAAGAGTTATTAATTAACATTATTTCTACACTAGAAGGCGGAAGTCTTCAAGATACATTGGAACAGTTACAAAAATTAGACACAGTTACTATAGATGCTATTTCAACTTTGAAAGATTTATGGGATGCTGATAATCTAACTTTGATAAAAACGTTGCTTCATCTGCAAAAACAGTTCTTAGTTAAATGAGAGGAATCAGCTTTAAATGTCATAATTATCATAATTTTAAGATGAAAGTTTTGATGAAATTGAGAAAAAGTTTTTTTCCCATTCAAACAACCTAATTAAATGTTTAAGATCTTTGAATGAAAGAGAATAATTTTTGTTCAATTCATTTTTAGAGGAAATAGACAAATAACAACCTTTTTTTTATTTATAATATAGATAAAATTCTGAACATTTTTTAAGGATTACAAAGAACAAAAGAAACAATTTTATTTTTAAAACGAAAAAGCATTTTAATTTATATTTTTAAGTGAGAGTCTATAAATTATTGATGTGAGAACATTGATAAGTAACAATTTAAGATTCTCTATATTTAATCGAATTAATGATAATTTTATAAAGATAATAATCAAACAAATAGTAAATGATAATTTAATTATCATTAATATTATAATTAGTATATCAATATTAACATACATGCATTATGCAATTATTTTAATAATTATATTTTTAATAATATTTTGTTTAAATTAATTAAAAACAAATCAATCTGTAATTGAAAATACTTAATTAATAATTATAAGGTTGTATCAGACTCAATGAGGGTTTATATAATTATAGGAGGTAATGATGATTGGAAAATTATTTAAATACACGGGAAATCCCTTTGTCGATGGGGGATTAGTTGCACTGAATAAATTAGTTGAAAAAGAAGTCGATGAAATCGAAATAGTTAATTTAGAGAAAATCCTTGAAAAAATTTTTGACTTGTATACCAAACCGGCATGGCATAAAAATTTGTACTCCATTTTCCCAAACAATCCTTTAACAAATCCTTCTGTGGATAATGAGAAATATTTAGAGTTTTTAAATGATTTAGTAGCTCATATTACTCAATTAGGAGAAAAAGGAAATTGTATTGCATGTGGTAAAAGAAATGTTGTTGATAAATCTTTTAAAGGAAATGTTCCCCTGACAGGATCTGGCAAATTAATAAATTATTTCTCTTATGGTACTGATGGTGCAGATTATTGTCCAAATTGTCTGTTTCTTGTTCAATTGTTACCTCTATTTTTATATAGGTGTGGAGGAAACTTTTTATTACTACATTCGGATTCAGAAAAACTCCTTAAATTTTGGGCTAAACAATCTTTTGACAATATAAATGAGCAATTTCTGTTAAATAATTTCACTGGTTGCTATAATGAGTCAATAACACGACCAGAGAATGCTATGTTTAGCATGATAGGAAAAATAGTTCAAAAAGTTAATCGTTGGAGAGAAGAGACTATTCCAATTATTACTTTTTATTACTTTTCTAATTACAACCAAAATCCAGATTTAAGGATTTTTTATCTGCCTTCGAAAGTTTTTAAGTTTTTAATTGAAATTCCGCCAGATGAAAAAACTAATTGGAAAAATATTGTTAAATATGCATATAAATTTGTAAAGTGGGAAAAAATTAAAAATGAAGAGGATTATAAAAATAATCCAAATTATGTTTACGAAAGACTCCTAAAAAATCAATCCATTATTGGATTTTTCTTTTATAAAAAAAATGTGAGAAAGGTTAGGTCAGGGTGGAGACTTTTAGAAGCATACATGACTATGGTGAGAAATATGGATAAAGAAAGAATAGATGCAATAAAAAAAGTTGGAGATTTATTAGTTGATTATATAAAAGATAATGAAGATATATCCACAATCACAAAAATTGAAAGAGCTAAAACTTATAACAGTTTTAACAGTGTTTTGAGAAAAATAATTAAGAAAAGAATATCCTTAAATGCAGAGGAACCATTGTTCAGTTTTGATGATTATGTAAAATATCTATTCCCTGATGGTAATTTAACATGGAGACTAACTCAAAGTTTAATTTTATTTAGAATTTATGAATGTTTACATGAATATTTAGTTGAAAATAAAAAAGAAGTTAAAGAAATAATAGAGTCTGATGAATTAGAGGAGGAATAATCTATGTCAAAAATGATAAATGGTTTTATATTAGTAGATGCACCGTATTCGGCATTAAATAATGCTGGAACAGATGCGGGGGACTCAACCGATAATATTGTTAGAGTAAAATACATCCAAAAAGGAAGAGATCGCTACCCTTATGTTTCTGGACAAGCTTTGAGGTATTGGTGGAGGGAAACATTAGAAGAAAAATTCGATTGGAATTTATCGCCCATTTCTCGTGAAACAAAGATTGCATTTACTGCTGCAAATCCAATAGATTATGAAGATGATGATGTTTTTGGTTATATGAGGGCATTAAAAAAGAAAGATGGAGGGACAGTGACACGTATTTCACCTTTAAAAAATTCTCCATTAGTTTCCATTATATCACAAAATCCTACTAATGATTTTGGAGTCATGGCAAGACATGAGGGTGATCCGGTACCTTACGAGCATGAGTTTTATTCAACAGTACTTAAAGGAATTTTTTCTCTTGATTTAAATTCAATAGGTGTTTTTTCTTCTGTTGAAAAAACAGGCTATAAAAATATGTATCCTGAATTAGAAAAAATAGCTGAAGAAAAAGATTTAGAAAAAGATGAAAATGGTAACTTTATATTGAATAAAGAAGTTCGTTTAAAAAGAACTACAGATGTCATTCAAGTACTTCCTTACTTACAAGGTGGGGCCAAATTAACTTCTCACTTAACAGATGTTGTTCCGAAATTTATAGTTTTGTGTGTGGTTAATGGGGGAAATCATATTTTTATGAATATCGCTGAAGAAAAAGAAGGTAAACCCTATATTAACTTTGGTGCTATTGATGAGTATATTGAAGAATATAATGATATTATATTAACAAAAGTTTATATTGGGGTCATGGAAGGATTCATGAATGATTTAAAATCTGAAATTAAAGATTATTATAAGAATAATGATAAAATAGTTATTGGCACTATCAAAGAGACAGTTAACAATTTTTCTGCTGAATTAGATGGGTTGATGTAATAATGGATTTTTTAAGAATTACTATTGAAGGTTGGGTTTCTTCATTTAGATATCCTGCTTTCATTAGTGGTTATCAACCTACTTTACCTTTACCTCCTTTAAGTACAATTTATGGATTAATATCTGCCGTTAAAGGTGAATATGTAACTCCAGAGGATATAAATGTAGGATTCATATTTTTTCATGATGGTCGAGGAGTTGATTTAGAAACAATCTATGAATTAACTAATAAACCGTCTCTTTCTGCTAAATCTAATGTAGTTAGAAGAGAATTTTTATTCAATCCTAAACTATATTTATATTTAGATAATTTGAACTATGAGCATTGTTTTAAAAATCCTGAGTATCCTCTTCTGCTTGGAAGATCATCAGATATTATGTCTATCTCAAATATTGATAAAATTTCAATGGATAAGAAAAATAATGTGAAATTAGGGAAAACTATTTTGCCAATGGGTGTCAAAGGTGCACATGGAACGATTCAAGCATTAGCTACACATTTTACTAATAATATCCCTCGTGAAGCTTTGGGAGTAAAACCTTTTGTTTTAACGAATAGTTTTTTTAATTATAATGAAGATTGCTTTTATGACTCTGAAATGGATTGGGGAGTGTGGATACATAAATAAATTATAATTTTTTTATTTAAATTTATCATGTATTGTTTTGGGTGATTCGATTGGATATTTTAGCTAAACCTGATGAAACACTATTTGTGCATACTGAAAACACTTTAAAAGTTTTAAATTCAATTAAAAAAGTTTATCCAAATATACCTGAACTATGTGGGATAACAAATTTTTGGGAATATATTTTCTATTCTTTATTTTTCCATGATTTTGGAAAAGCCGCTGAAGGTTTTCAAAAAATTTTAAAAGATAGCAACGGTAAATATTGGAATTATAGGCATGAAATTTTATCTGCAGGTTTTATAAAGTTATTAACTGGTTTTGATGAAAATGCTAAGAAACTAATAGGAATGGGTATAATTTCTCATCATAAAGATCTTAAACTTATTGATGATAGGTATAAGACTGATACTAAGTATGGCAATGAAGTATATTTAGAAAAAATAAATGAAATTAATGTAAATTTCAATGAATTAATGTCTTATTGTAATGAAATTAGTAGATTAAGCAAAAAATATTTGGGTTATCATCTAAATACTCCAACTGAACCATGTTTTATTGAAGAATTAATAGATGTTCATGAATTTGCTGTTTTACCCTATTTAAATTCTATTGATTTTGAAGAAAAATGTGATTTTTTAACTAAAAAACAAGGTATTTTTCTTAAAGGATTTATAACTGCATGTGATCATTTAGCTTCAGCATCTAAATATGAGTTATTATCTGCAATTAAAGATATGAAATCAATTTACAATTTTGAATTTAGAAAAACACAAAAAATAGCATCAAAAACTGAAGGAAGTTCATTTTTAACAGCCCCGACGGGTAGTGGAAAAACTGAAGCTTCTTTATTGTGGACTGATAAAAATCAAAACAAATCGCACTCAAAAAGAGTTTTTTATGTTTTACCTTACACTGCAAGTATTAATTCTATGTATAAACGCCTACTAAAAGATTTTAAAAATGAAGAATTGGTAGGGATATTACATGGTAAAGCTTCATATTTTATTTATAAATCTTTTGCTGATGATTTTGATTATGAATCATCTTCTAAAAAATCTAAAAATATAGGAAATTTCACTAAAAAGATTTACAGACCGTATAAAGTATTAACTCCTTTTCAAATAATTAAACCATTTTTTGGTGTTAAAGGATTTGAAATGCAAATTTCTGAAATGACTGATAGCTTGTTTGTATTTGATGAAATTCATGCTTATGATGTTCATACCATGGCTTTATTATCATCTACTCTAAAAATATTAAAAGACCAATTCAACATAAAAGTTTTAATAATGTCTGCAACATTACCTACTTTTATTAAGAATATGTTAAAAGAAGACTTAAATATTAAAAATGATATTGAATTTGATAAAATAGAATTAAAAAAATTCACACGACATAGTGTGACAGTCTTAGATGGTTCAATCGAAGATTATTTAAGTAAAATAAAAAGAGATTTGAATGGGAAAAAGAAAGTTTTGGTTGTTTGTAATACAGTTTCTAAATCTCAATTTATGTATGAAAAATTGAAAGATGAGCATATTAAATGTAAACTTTTACATGGAAAATTTATTTTAAAAGATAGAGAGGAAATAGAAAAAGATTTAAATAACTTAAATCTTTTAGTAGGAACCCAAGCTATTGAAGTATCACTGGATATTAGTTATGATGTTTTATATTCTGAACCTGCTCCAATTGATGCATTAATTCAAAGATTTGGTAGGGTAAATAGAAAAGGTTGGGAAATTGGCAAAATTAGTCCAGTTTATGTGTTACAAAAAGGTTCTGAAAATGATAAGTATATATATTCTGAAGAAATTGTTTTAAATACAATTGAAAAATTGAAAAATTTAAGTTTACTTAGTGAAAACACGATTCAGAATCTTGTTGATGAAATTTATGGTGAAGGGTATAATAAAAAGGATAAAAAATATTTTAATGAAGTAAAAAGAAGATTTGAAAAACATTACAACAGTGTTATGCCATTTGTTTATAATAATTCTGATTTTTACAAACTTTTTAATTCATACGAAGTTATTCCTCTTAAATTTAAAGAAAAATATCTTGAAAAAATAGAAAATGGGGAATATTATGAAGGTATGGCCTATTTTGTTTCTTTAACTTATGGACAATTTCATAAACATAAAAATAATTGCAATATTTTCGAAGAAAAACAGACTTTTTTCATTGATGTTCCTTATGATAAAGAATTTGGTCTTAAATTAGATGAAGATGAATCTACTTCAATGTAAATTTATTGTGTTTCATATGAAAATAAATGGCTCACAAATAAACTATTATTTCATCTGCAAAACAAAATTATGGCTATTTTCGCATAATATTCAAATGGAACAAGAATCTGACACTGTTTCCATTGGAAAACAACTCCATGCAAACACTTACAAAAGAGAAAAAGACTACTTAATAGACAACCTAATAAATGTAGACTTCATTAAAAAAAGAAAAAACATAGAAATCCACGAAGTTAAAAAAACTCCCAAAATGGAAAAATCTCATGAATATCAGCTATTGTATTATATGTACTATTTAAAAAATGAAAAAGATTTGGATAATATAGTGGGGTATATTGACTATCCTAAAATTAGAAAAAAAGTTAAATTTGAACTTACTCCTGAGAAAGAAGATGAAATTAAAGATGTTATTCAAAAAATTACTAAAATCATGAAATCAAACATTCCAAAACCTAAAAAATTAAAAATCTGCAGAAAATGTGCTTATTTTGAACTATGTTGGATATGAAAAGCTTATAAAATTTTTTAGAGTTTTTTTTTATTTAAAAATATCTTATTAAATTATAATTAAAATTATAAAATTGAAAAATTTTATCATGAATTATAAATATAATATCATTGATGGAGAATTTTCATGAAAAAATTGCCAAAGGGAATATCAACATTTCAAGAAATAATAGAAGATAATTATGTATATGTTGATAAAACGAAATACATTCATAAAGTGATAAACACTGGAAAATTGTATTTTTTATCAAGACCAAGACGTTTTGGGAAATCTTTGCTTATATCTACTTTAGAAGAGCTATTTAAAGGAAAAAAAGAATTATTTAAAGGACTTTATATCTATGATAAATGGGATTGGACTAAAAAATATCCTATTATCAGATTAGATTTTGGAAAAATAGCTCATAAAAATCCAGAAACATTGGAAAATTCACTGGATGATTTTATCAATCAAAAAGCAAGAGATAATTCTATAAATCTTATAAGTAAAACTTTAACCAGTAAATTTGCTGAATTAATTGAGGAAATCCATAAAAAGTTTAAAAGTAAAGTTGTGATTTTAATCGATGAATATGATAAAGCTATTAGTAGTCATATTGATGATATTGAAATAGCTAAAGAAAATAAAACAATATTGAGAGATTTTTATCAAGTTTTAAAATCTTGTGATAAACATATACACTTTCTTTTCATAGCAGGAATAGCTAAGTTTGCTAAAACATCAATTTTTTCAGATTTAAATAATGTTGATGATATTACAATTCATCCAAAGTATGTAAATATATGCGGATACAAACAAAATGACTTAGAGTCATACTTTAAAGACTACATCAATGAAATTAGTATTGAAATTAACATGGACTATGATGATTTAATTAGTTCTATTAAAAAATGGTATAACGGTTATTCATGGGATGGGAAAAATTTTTTATATAATCCATTTTCCATACTAAAATTTTTAGATACAGGAAAATTTGCTAACTATTGGTTTGATACTGGAACACCTAAAATGTTAATAGATTTAATAAAAAAAGATTCTGTAGATATTGAAGTACTTACACGAAAAAAATCTAAATTTTTAGGTATTTTTCCTAATTTTGAACTTGAAAACTTAGATTTTTCTACTGTCTTATTACAAACAGGTTATCTAACCATAAAAAAAGAAACTATTTCTCCTGGAGAACAATCTGAGTATACAATGGCTATTCCAAACAAAGAAGTTGAAGAATCTTTATTTAGCTATATAATTGGAAATTATACAAACTATAGTGCAGAAAAAATAGAACCAATGACAAGAAACATGTTGAATTACATTATACAACTTGATGAGGAAAATCTTCAAAAATCATTTGAAATAT
Source organism: Methanobrevibacter sp. (assembly GCA_009776495.1). Taxonomy (GTDB): domain Archaea; phylum Methanobacteriota; class Methanobacteria; order Methanobacteriales; family Methanobacteriaceae; genus Methanorudis. The sequence continues at coordinate 14,569 of WRNS01000002.1, forward strand.
TGTTATACAAAATACCTAACCTTATTTATGGTGAAATTAAACATGAATTAGAAGCCTATTATAAAATTCTTTTTATATCATGGATACAACTTCTTGGTTTTGATATAGAAGGAGAAATAATGAGCATTAAAGGAAGATTAGATGCTATACTAAAACATAATGACTTGGTCTTAATAATTGAATTCAAATTTAGTAAAGATAAATCCTTTGATGAAATGTTAAAAGAAGCAGAAAAACAAATTATTGATAAAGAATACTATAAACCATATCAAGATAAAAATGTTTTAATACTTGCTGTTGCATTTAAACCTAAAGATGTTAAATGTCAATTAAAAACACTTAAAGATGTTTTAATATAATTTAATAAATAATCCTTTAATTATCTATTAAATTTGAGTAAAATTAAGATAATCGGTGTTAATAATGCCAAAGAAAAATTATTATCTTTTATCTGATGGAATTTTGAAGAGAAAAGAGAATACTATTTATTTTGTCAATGAAAAGGGTAAAAAGCCGATACCAATCAATAAAATTTATTGCATATATGCTTATGGTCAAATCACAATTTCATCACAAGTTATTAGCCTTTTTGCCAAATCTGGAATTCCAATTCATTTTTTTAATTACTATGGATTTTATAATGGTAGTTTTTATCCAAGAGAAACATTGTTATCAGGGGATTTAGTTGTTAAACAAGCTGATACTTATCTAAAACATAATCGAAGGATTGAATTAGCTAAATTATTTGTGGAAGGATCTGCAAAAAATATTTTAAAAGTCTTAGCTTATTATAAAATTGAAAGCTCTATAAAAGAAACTTTAAATGACTTAAATAATTGTAATCTTATTACAGAAATAATGAATGTTGAGGGAAGAATTCGAGCAGAATATTATACTAAATTTGATGAAATTCTTCCAGAAGATTTTAAAATGGAAGGTAGAAGTCGTCAACCTCCGAAAAACATGATTAACTCTTTAATAAGTTTTGGCAATTCTATGATGTATTCAACTACATTAACTGAAATTTATAATACACAACTTAATCCCACTATTTCATTTCTCCACGAACCATCTGAACGCAGATTTTCATTAGCATTAGATTTAAGCGAAATATTCAAACCTATATTTGTTGATAGACTGATTTTTTATCTTGTAAATAAACATATGATTTCTAAAGAAGATTTTGATCAAGATTTAAATTGTTGTCTTCTAAATGACAGTGGACGGGCTAAATTTGTTCAAGAATATAATAAACGATTAGAAAAAACTATAAAACACCGAGATTTAAATAGAAAAGTTTCTTATAGAAGATTAATTAGATTAGAATCTTATAAAATTGTCAAACACATATTAGGAACAAAAAAATATAATCCATTTGTAATTTGGTGGTAAAATTTATTTAATTATAGTTTATGATATTAAAGTTGAGAGAGTGAACAAAGTAAAAAGTTTTCTCAGGCAAAACTTGTTTTGGATTCAAAATTCTGTTTTTGAGGGTGAAGTAACTAAAAGTGAATATAACTCTATTACTTTTGGTTTGACTAATATAATTGATTCCAATGAAGATTCCATTATAATATATAGATTCAGGACAAAAGATGAAATGAATAAAGAAATTTTAGGTATTGAAAAATCACCAATCAGTGAAATACTTTAAAAAGTTAAATTTTTTAAAAAGAACTAGAATAAAACCTATATTTTACACTACATGTGGTCCCATATCTTCGTTTATCTATAAATAAATAATTTTGTGAAATAATTCCAACAACTAAAACTCTTTTTTTTTGATAAAGATTTATCTAAAGCTAATTAAAAAATAATATTGTTAGTGAAATATTAATACTTTAAGTAATAGGATATCCTATTGTTTTTAGTAATGAAATTCTCATTTTTAAATTTGTCGTTGGTACATATAAAATTATTACAGTATTATCTATCGAAAATTTTAAGTGTTAAAAAGAAAAATATATTAAAAGATTTAGCTAATTTCAACCAAAATCTCACCCTAATTAAATCAGATCAAAATGAAATTGAAATTTTTATCATCTCTGTCAATTTTTTGAAAAGTTTTATAATTAAATCAGATCAAAATGAAATTGAAATTGTTGAATATTAATAAAACTATTAGAATTATTCAAATTAAATCAGATCAAAATGAAATTGAAATATGATTATAATAATCTTTATCATCATTAGTGATAGAATTAAATCAGATCAAAATGAAATTGAAATAATAATAATATAATGAGGAGAAATAATAATGTTAAAATTAAATCAGATCAAAATGAAATTGAAATTATGGAACGATGCTTTAGTGTGTTGGTGTATTCTTAATTAAATCAGATCAAAATGAAATTGAAATATTTTTATGAAAAAAAATATTCTCTGCAAAAGATCAAAATTAAATCAGATCAAAATGAAATTGAAATGATTTTAAGAAATTTGTTGTTTTATCAACAATAGAAATTAAATCAGATCAAAATGAAATTGAAATTAAATCATAACTGTCAATCTCTGGGTAGTATTCCTCAATTAAATCAGATCAAAATGAAATTGAAATATAATTAGTCAAATGATTAATATTAGTCAATATCGGAATTAAATCAGATCAAAATGAAATTGAAATGAACCTGTATTTTAAAGTATTTGTAATCATTCTCTGAATTAAATCAGATCAAAATGAAATTGAAATGGGTTGGTGCTGGGAGCAATGAGTGAATAAGCTGGAATTAAATCAGATCAAAATGAAATTGAAATCGAATCTCAATCTGAGTATGTCCACTGCCTGATTTGCAATTAAATCAGATCAAAATGAAATTGAAATAAAGCTTCCTCGAATGTTTTAAACACAAGAAACACCAATTAAATCAGATCAAAATGAAATTGAAATAAAGAATTCAAAGCACAAATACTAAAAGACATAGAAAATTAAATCAGATCAAATGAAATTGAAATGAGCCACAACAAATAAGGGAGATAGAGAGAAAAACAAAATTAAATCAGATCAAAATGAAATTGAAATTCACATGCCTTCTTAAAATCCAAATGCATTCGTTAATTAAATCAGATCAAAATGAAATTGAAATGATGAATCAATCCATTGTGAAGTACCCGTGTACTTTGAATTAAATCAGATCAAAATGAAATTGAAATAGCCTAGTACAGTATCATACATGTTGAAAATCTTAATTAAATCAGATCAAAATGAAATTGAAATCGGTTTTCTTTACGCTGGAATAATTCCTGCAGATCAGAATTAAATCAGATCAAAATGAAATTGAAATTACTTGGATATCCTTAGATTTTTCCTGTTCTAAGTAAGAGTCATTAGCTATTTAAAAAGTATTTTTCAAAAACTGTCCCTTTTTCCTTTTTATAGCAAAATGGCTCTTATTTTAGAATAGCTACAACTTTTTTTTACTACTTTTCTACCATATTTATACTACTACATATATACCAATTAGCTACTTTTACACTACTTTTTAACAGTTTAATGTTAGATATAGCTATAGCTATCAAAAGACAAAGTATATATTATTTAAACAACAATAATATAGCAATTATAAATAATAAAGGTGGTAGCTATGAGATATGAAAAAGTCGATAGTATTGAAGAGCTTAAATTCAGAATTCAAAATTATAAAGAAGAAGGATACAAAATAGAATGGCAAAGTGAAACAAATGCCAAATTAAAAAAAGATAATTTCAGTGCAGGAGTTTTCATTTTATTATTGTTCTTTTTCATTATTGGGGGTTTAATTTATTATGCTGTAGCTAGTGGAAAAGAAGACATAGTTATAATAAGCATTGATGGAGAATACAATTCTCAAGATGTTCATGAAGAACAAAGAGAGTATTGTAGAACCTGTGGTAAAAAAATAGAAAATAAATATGATGATAAATGTCCGTCTTGTGGATGTAATGTTAATGAGTATGTTTGGGAAAAAGACCCTATATGGAAAGTTTTTTTTGTAATAATGATTATATCATTCTTTATTTTAATTTTCCTTCCTTATTAATTTTCATCCTCCTGTTCTATTAACTTGTTCTAATAATACTCTAGCTATAGATTCACCTATATCTGTTCCTAATGATTCTCCGTCTTTAGCTTTGTCAACTGCTGAACCAGAAACATCAACATTAATATCTCCATTAAGTGTTACACTTGTTTGATTTCCATTATTTGTTTCTAAAATTTGAGTTTGTGGGGGCATAAGTGGTGATGGATTTGAAACTTTTGTATCAACTTGCTCGGATTTATCTTCCCACTTTTCAACTCTTCCAGTATAAAGATTGCTTCCAGCACTAGGTTCTCGTCTTCCTGAACCAGACATTGCACCATTTCCTACTCTTCCTCCACCATACCCTAACGGCATTAGACCTGCCCAATTAGGTAGTGATGGGAATAAAAATGACCAAATAGGTAAAGTAGGAATTTGATTAGTCCATATAGGGAGTCCTGGAATTTGAGTAGTCCAATCAGGCATAGTTGGAGTTAAACCACTCCAGTCTGGACCAGCAATCTGTGATATTATTGCTCCAGTAATTGAAGGTAATCCTGTCATTGAAGTTGTTGGACCTCCTCCTGTTGTTGGTGTTGTTGGACTAGCTGCATTGACTGGTTGAGCTAAGAACAATAGCTAAGATTTCAAAATTATCATGAAAATAATTTTTATATCAATCCTTTCTATAAATTTGCCCTTCTATTTTTAATTCAGTAATGTCTGATTTTTGAATGGACCCTATCATCCGTTCTTTATCATCATAGAATACTATGTATGTGCTTGATATTGGCTTTTTAATCATAAAAACATCGTGTATTCTAAATATTTTGTTAATTAAGACTGTAATTCCTACACTTTGGAACTGGGATATGTTAGGGTTGTCTTTTATTTTTTTGAAAAATTGATCCAATTTTTCAACTTGATTATTTTTCTTCATAATATGCCCCTTTTTTTTTATTCAATATATTATTCAATAACAAAAAAAATAAAAAAATAAAATAAAAGTTTTTTTTAAAATGATTATTGGATTTATTATATTATTATTCTAATTATCTACTATTTCAGCATTAATTTTTCTTTCCACACTCCTTTTTTATTCTCTAGTGTATGTTAGGCGTTTTGTGTACTTACCTTTTAAAAACTCTTTATATAATTTTTTAGATAGTAATTCCTCAATTGATCTACCGTCTGCATCGAAATGATATGAATCAAGCCACATTTCTTTATTATCCAGTTGATATTTTTTTCCTGTAATTGTTATAAATTCATACAATGCTTTATACTCATATGCTTCAACATCCTTATATGGAACTCTCAACTCAACACCCTCATTGTTTTTAATGAAAGTTTCAAGATGAGGGTTAAAATAAGAATGTATAGGAACTCTATCCTTTCCTTTATAATCACATTCCCAATCACAATTAGAATCTAATTTAATAGCTGGTTTACCATAAAGAACAGTTAAATTAAATCCATATCTTGAAATTGTTTCATCTCTAGCTAATTCTAACTTCTCTTTTCCTAAAAGAATCTCAACTAATTGTGGTTCGTATGTTAAATCTTGTTCTGTGTATCTAAATATATACTTGTAATCAGCTGGATCTTTATCTTTTATACTTATAAGCTCAATTTCTTTTTTTCCTTTTTTTTCTTCTTTCTTTAAATGCTCGGGAATCTTTGGTGTTTTTAATTCTTTTTCCATTTGAGGTTCTTCGATAACATTAGTTTTTGAAAGTGTTTGATTTAATTCTAATAGCTTTTCATCAATTATTCTGTTGGTTTCTAAAAGATTGTTTTTTATATCTCTTTGTGACTCTAAAACTTCCTTTTTTATATCTCTTTGTGACTCTAATAGCTCATTTTTCATGTCGCTTTGGATTTGCAAAACCTTTTTTTCAAATTCATTAGGTTCTGTTATTATAGCTTCTCCAGAGCTATTACATTGTTCTAAAATAAGAGTTCTATCTTTTTTCAATATAAATTTTACGTAAATATCTTCTAAGTCTAGTTCTTTAGCTATTTTACTTGGAACGGCGATTACTGGTCTTTTTGCATTAGCTATTTTCGCAATGCTAACTAATAATACTTCATCATTCTCCATTGTTTTCATCCTCCATTCCATAGATTTCCTTGCCATGTTCATTGGTAACTGCCACTGATAGTTCACCATCCCTTATTTTAAATGTTATATAGCTTGGCTCTCCTTTTTCATAATATTCTTTTATTTTAAGACGTTTAGCTATTTTTTTCGGAATTGTGACCTTTTCATAGTTTCCTGAAACTGTTATTTTAGCTATTTCCAATAAATCCATTTTTTTTCTTAAGACTTTTCTCATCATACTTATCCCCACTAATCATGAAAAAAATTTTTAGTATTTCTTTTATAAAAATTTGTATTAAATTATTAATATATTTGTTCTATTTTGTTTTATTTATTTATGGGATTTTGAATTATATATTCATATCTTTTATTTAAAAAATATATTTTTTTCAAGACTTAATTGTGTACAACTTTCTTTTTTACAGTCTTTAATATAAGTAAGTTGTTTTTTTTATTATAATTTTTGTATACAACTTGCTTTTTTTCTGTACTTTTTTACAAGAATTTGTTGTTTTTATTATAATATTTGTATACAACTTGTTTTAATTTATTTTTTTTCATGTATTTATCTATTTCCAAATCTTTGAGATTAAAATATAAAAGGTTAATAATCATGAAGTTAATTTATTATATGAAAATACTTTAACAAAAATAATAAAATAGTTATTGTATTTTTTATTAAACTTTTTAAAAAAAATTTTTAGATAATCCAAATAATATCGTGATTTTAACTCACATATTATTGATTTTATAATTGTAATATGTGATAGAGCTAATGGATTTAATGAGGTTGAAATATGAATAAAAGAAAAATATTATTGTTATTTATATGTTTTGTATTAGTAGTTGGAATAGCTATACAATCAACTAATGCTAAAACATACACTAAGTCTGTAAAATTTAAAAATAGTCCTAATTTCCCAGTTAACAAATATATAGGAAAAGAAAATTACATATCTACCTTTTATGATAGTAAATTCTCTATTCAACATAATAAAAAACGTACTATGATAGTAACCATAGTCAATGTCCATTATTTTGAAGCTCCAACTCATTATAAACTGATCAGTGCTAAAATAAAGTTCACAAAAAAAGTTAAAGGAAAAACAAAAACTACTTCAAAAACTTATAAACCTAACAAAAACGGATCTATAAACAGACAGTCTCCAAAAGGATGGAAACCTATCTCTGCTGTTGTTAAATACAAAAACAAAAGTTAAAATATTAAATTTTTTTCATTAATATATTTATTTTAATTTATTTATTATTTTAAATTATTTTTTATTTTAAATTATTTTTTTATTGAAATTTAGTTTTTAATTTTTTTTCTTTTTTATTTTAATTAATTTATTATTTTAAATTATTTTTTATTGAAATTTA
>WRNS01000003.1 GCA_009776495.1 Methanobrevibacter sp.
TTTTTTTTTTTTTTTTTTTTTTAAGAGTATGTTTTAAATATAGTGGTGGAGATTTCCAAAGTTAACTACCTTAATATCTTTTCGCTCTGTTTTAACAATATTTTTAGTATCAAAAATCAATGGTGCATTCATTTTTGAAATCAAAAGATCATAATTTAAATTTTTAAATTCATCGTGGTCTGCAAGCACCACACAAATTGCCGCATCAGTAATGGCGTCTTCAAGGTTTAAATAACTCTCATTATTAACATGGGGGTCGTGTATTTTTACATTATAATCTTTGTTTTTAAATAATTCGATGATTTCAAGAGCTGGACTTTCCCTAATATCTCCAATATTTCCTTTATAAGCTACGCCTAAAATAGCTATAGTAGGATTATTGGAATCATTAGTACTGTTTATTAATTTTTCTGTATTTTCCACCACAAAATGTGGCATACTATTGTTAGTGTCTCTAGCTATTTTTATTAGCTTTGCAGTATCTGGAGCCATTGAGTAAATAAAATAAGGATCAATAGCCAAACAATGGCCTCCAACACCTGGACCTGGATGATGAATATTTACTCGAGGATGTTTATTAGCCATTTTAATAACATCTAAGGCATTAACTCCAATTTTTGAGCAAATTTTAGCTAATTCATTAGCTAATGCAATATTCACATCTCTAAAAGTATTTTCCATACATTTAGCTAATTCGGCTGTTTTTGCTTCAGTTTTTATCAGATTTCCTTTAACAAATTTTTTATAAACCTCAGCTGATTTATCCGCACATTTTGGAGTTATTCCACCAATAATTCTATCATTGTTGACTAATTCATGCATTATTTTTCCAGGCAGTACTCTTTCAGGACAATGAGATAAGTACAAGTCTTTTCCAATTTTCCAACCTTCTTTTTCAAAAATTGGTTTGATATACTCATCAGTTGACATTGGAGCTATTGTTGACTCAATAATCACGATATTATTTTCTTTTAAATAAGGTAAAATTGCTCCACACGCGGAGAAAACATTACTTAAATCACATGATAAGCTATTTTCAGTTGTTGGTGTGGGAACGGTAATTATAAACACATCAGATTCTTCTGGAGAAAGAGATGCCCTAAACTTATTTTGGGATATAGCTACTTTTAATATTTTTCTTATCCCTGGTTCTTCTATATGAACATCGCCTTGATTTAATGCATCGACGATAGGTTGATTTCTATCAACACCTAAAACATTACAATTACTGTTTGCAAAAAGAGCCGCAGTTGGCAGTCCAATGTATCCTTGACCGATTATACAAATTTTCATAGAAAAACCTTTCAATAATATTTAGATAAAGTATTTTTAATTTTCATGCTTATTAATTTCATATGTATTTACTATTTATTTTCCATCTGTTTATTTTTTTTATTTTTTAAAAGCCATCTATCAAAAGCTTTAAATTGTTTTTTAGCATTATACTTTAAAAACATTTTTTTTATCGAGTTTATTTTTTTGTAGTTACTTAGTGGAATAATCTCTTCTGGTGAGATTTCTTCATATTTAACAAACTGATTTTTGATTTTAAAATCATTCATAACATTTGTAGTTTTATCGCTATATGCAGTTACAAAGTACTTATGTTCAAATATAAGGGATAAAATCATGGAATGGAATCTTCCACATAGAGCATACTCCATTTCACCATATTTTTTTAGGTACGCTTCTAGGTTTCCTTCATAGTTTGGAAGATGTATTTTTGAATGATACTCTTTAGGAATTATTTTTAAAAGTTCTTTTTGAGCTATTGTATCTTTTTCTGCTTCACAATAAGAAAATAAATATATTGTCATTCCTTCATCAATCAAATACAAAATATTATTTTTTAAAAAATTATAATAATCTTCTTTTTTATCTTGAGTAATATACCATCTAATACTCGGTTCAATAATTGAAATACCTACACTATTTTTGATTTTCCTAAATTTAGGATAACTATGAGATAAAGCAGCATCAGGAGCATATCTAACACTATTGAGTTTTTCAAATAGCTTTGTAGAATATTTGTCTCTAAAACAAACATCGGTGCATATTTTTAGATATCTTTTGGCTTGTTTATAGTAATTATCATTAGAATATGGTCCAAAATTACAGCTAATGTGGAAAAAAGGTTTTTTAAACTTTTTATATTTTAAAGCTATTTTTTTCCATCTTTTGAAATTAGGATTTGTCTTCCCATCATAATTTGCTGGTTGCATAAATATTGATCCTGCAATGTATACAACTCCATCAAAGGCAGTTATATTCCAATCTTTTTTGTTTTTTCCATTTAAAATAGTAAGATTTTTGTGGGATTTAAATGCTTTTGAATATTTTTTATCCATTTGAATGGAAAAATCTATTTTAGGATATCTTTTAAAAAGAATATCCAAAAACAAATCATCTCCTAAGTTCATTTTTGTATATGCAAGAACTAATATATTCATCTTATCTACTTTTACCATTAATATTATTGAAAATAAAATATTCAAGCTTAGCTACATATATAATAGCTACTATATAATTTTTTTACATCTTTTATTTGTTTACACTATTTTTCAATTTTGCGATGTTGAGGTATATAGCATTTATTTTTTTTATTTTTTTTTTTATTTTTATTTTTTTTTTTTTTAAAAAAAAATAAATTTTNAATTTTTTTAATATTAAAACAGTTTTCTATTGAATTTTCTTATTTTAAATGAGTATTTTCATGATTTTTTAGTTTTAAACTGTAAAAAGAAGAAAAATATAAACGTGTGGATTATAATATAGATGTAACAACCAAAAAATTCTTATATGTAATCTTTTTGAGTTTTGTTGCACATAAATTTTTGGGTTGCTTTCTCACATAATTGTTTTAAACCAAAAGAAATAAAGAGTATACTGGACACTCTCGGATTATATTTTATTAAATAAGATAATGTTATTTATCCCAAATTAAGACGGTTTTTCCAAAATTAGAATTAAAATCCTTTTCAAAAGCTTTATTAATATCTTTTAAATCCTTTATTCTGATAGTATTATTAATGATATTTTCTAAATAAGATATCATTCTTGGGTGTCTCTCAAATATTTGTATTGTTTCAAGAAAGTCTGCCCTACTACTTCTACTAGATCCAAAAAAATAGAGTCCTTTTTCTAAAATCATTCTAGTGTTTATTGCAATAGGATATTCTGAAACCCCCAAAAGAGATATTGTTCCTTCTGGATTTATGATATCTATAATTTGTTCTGTAGCTGACAAGGAACCTATTCCACCAACACATTCAAATGCATGATCAATACAAAGATTATTAGGTACTTCATTAATTTTAAAAACCTCATCAACAAATCCAAATAAACTTAATTTTTCATCATGCACTCCAAATATGACAATTTCTGACTTTGGGTAAAGTAATTTAAGTAAAAGAGAAGTTATATATCCTACATTTCCGTCTCCCCAAACACCTATCCTATTTTTCCGCTTATGCGAAATACTAGAAAACCTATTAATGGCGTGGACGCTAACACTTACAAGCTCTGTGAATGAAGCAACTTCTTTGTTAATATCTTTAGGGAGTTTGACTAATCTTTCAGGAGTTGAAACAACATAATCCTGCATAAATCCATCAAAACCACTAGCTCTAAATTTACTAGATCTCAAATAGTTTTCAGCTATAACTTCATCATTTTCTACAGGAGTGTTTGGAATCATTGCCACAATATCATTATTTTTAAAGGTTCCTGTGTCATCTTTAACTACTTTTCCAATTCCTTCATGAATTAATGCCATTGGAAGTTTTTCCCCTAGTGTTTCAGGATCTCTACTTCCTTGATAATATCTTTGATCTGCTTGGCAAATAGATAGATGAGTAGGTCTTACGATCACTTGATTTTTTAAGTCAGGTACTTCATCATAAGTCTCTTCAAATAATTTTGGAGATACTAATCGGTAAATTGTATTAATCATCATTTCACCATGTATCTATAATTCATTTTTCTTTTAAAATAGAATTAGCTACTTTTAAATCATGAGGATAAGTGATTTTTATATTGCTTACTTCTCCTTCAACGAGAAAAACCTGTTCATCATTGCTAGAAAAAATTTTAGCTGCATCAGTTAACAATTCTTTTTCTTCATTAGACAAGACATTATATAATTCTTTTAGTTTAAGGATTCTAAATGACTGTGGTGTTTGACCTTGATACATATTCTGCCTATTAGGAACAGAATTAATGAATTTCCCATCTTTACTCTCTATAATTGTATCTGAAGATGGAATTACTGTATCACATGCCCCATAATCAATTGCATATTTAATATTTTCCTCAATAATCCTATGAGTAATAAATGGTCTTACAGAATCATGTGTGACTATTATATCTTCTTCACTTAATTCATAGTTATCTTCAATATATCTAATAGCATTCATAATTGTATCATTTCGAAGGTTCCCACCTTCAATCACTTTAATACAGTTTGAATCATCAATATATCTAGAAATAAGATCTTTTGTATGGCTTATCCATTGTTTTGGGCATAAAACAATAATTTCATTAAAAGCATTATTTATATAAAATTTTTCTATAGTATGAATTAGAATAGGTTTATCACCTAACAAAAGAAATTGTTTAGGTTTTTCAACATTACCCATTCTAGTTCCAATCCCTCCAGCTAATATAGCTGCAAATATCATATTTTATCTCCTAAACTTACACTGCTATTCATTTATCAAAATTATATAAAAATAACCAGTAGTTCGTAAAGTAAACTATTATAATTGTGTGAATTGTATATTTTTATGTAGACTTAAAAAAACTACAAGCATAAAATATTATGGGATAATGATGTATTAAATCTTTCCATGAATGTGATGGAAGATATGTTAGAGTTGAATTCTACCTCTAATACAGCGTATAGTGATAAAACGATTATTTTTCATCTTATTAATACTTCTGCTTCCAACTTTAAATGTGAATTTATCTTGAAAATAGAAAAACACCATTTATTATGCCTTGTGTGAAGAGAGGACCTAATGGTGAAATGAAAACTTTTTAAAACAAAAGTAGTACAACTGTCAAAAAAAGTGATAAGTAATAAAATATTTAAAAAGAGTAATCAAGTACTAACCAAAAAATACTTCTAAAGGTTTCTGGAAAATATCAATAATTTAATAAGATAATATTTTTTTAAAATTCAGAACTAAAAATTTCACATAATGTATGATAAATTTTTTCGCTGTTTTTAATGCAGTGATGAAGTGAAGTACAAGAGGAGAATTTTTTAATGGAAAAAACAAAAAAGAAAATGAAGGAAATATTAAAGAAGATATTACCTGAATCAGCTAAAGTTTATTATAGAAAAATAAGAAGTTCTATAAAAAAGGGTCAAAATAAGACTACTGGGAAAAACATTAATTTAACAAGAGTTAAAAGAATTAAAAGGAAACATAAGAGACTAGATTCATCGAAATCCTCATTGAAAATAGGTCTTGTTTCTATCAATACTAACTCAAAAAGTTTAAATTTAGCTTGTGCTTTGCATTCATTTGTTTTTTCAGAAGTGTTAACAGGATTAGGTTATAAAAATGTAGTTGTTAATTATTATCAACATTATTATAATAGAAATGATGATTTACGGTTTCCACTAATAAAATTATTGAAATCTAATAATGTTAGTGAAAAAAATCAAGAAAATATAAAAATGTGGACAGAGATGTTTTATCAAAGAATGGAGCGATTTGATAAATTCCAAGAATTTGTTAAAAAATATTACAGTCTCACAAAAAATTCATATACTGCTATTTCTTTAGATCAAATCTCAAATGCTGAGGATATTAATTGTTATATTGCAGTAACAGATGTAATTTGGAAGGATTATAAAAAATCTGGCTTCGACAAAGGGTTTTTCCTTAATTGCCATGCGATGGAAAATGCATATAAAATTGCCTATTCTACAAGTCGAGGACCAAGTAAATATAAAACAAAAGCAACACAAGAGGAATTTCTTGATTATATAAAGAATATAGATGAAATTTCCGTGCGAGAAGCAAATCTTGCTGACTATATTTCCTCAGTTTCTGATATTAATGCTGAAGTAGTAATTGATCCTGTTTTTTTAAAGGATAAAGATTATTACAAGAAACTTTTGATTAGACCAAATAAAAAAGGATATGTTCTTGTTTATCTTGCTATGTCAAATTCATATGAATTAGTTTCATTAGCTGCAAAATTCGCAGAAGAACACAATTTAGATTTAATTGAGTTAAGTGAATTCCATACTAATAAAGAGCAAATTAGTTATTCCAGGCATTCTGTGATTTATAGTGTGGGGGTTGAAGAATGGATTGGGTATATTGATAATGCAGAATATGTGTTCACTAATTCATTCCATGGGATTTGTTTATCAGTTATTTTAGAAAAACAATTTTTCAGCGGAAAACGTGGATTAAAATTGGATTCTTTAATGGAAACTTTTAATTTGGAATATAGAAAAACAATGAATGCCTTTGATGAAGATGGTAAAAGGATTGCTAAAGATATTGATTATGCGTTAGTTAATGAAATACGCGAAAAAGTTGTAGATAAATCAATGAAATTCCTAAAAAATGCACTAAAAAATGCAGATAGTTATGTTCAAGAATATGAAACCTTAAATTGTGATTATTTATCGATCAAAGATAAATATAATTGTACTAGTTGTACTGCATGTGAAAAAATATGTTCTGAAAAAGCCATAACGATGGTTCAAGATAATGAAGGATTTTATTTCCCAGAAATTGATGAAAATAAATGTACTGATTGTGGTTCCTGTAATAAAGTATGTCCATACAACAACAAAAAATTACTCTATTCAAAACCAAAAAAATCCTACCTTACCTATAATAAAAATGAAAAAGATCGGAAAAATAGTTCCAGTGGGGGTATGTATTCTGCAATGGCGGATTACATTTTAAAACAGGGAGGAGCTATTATTGGAGTAAAATTCAATGAAAAATGGGAAGCTCTATATGATATTGCAGAAACAGAAGAAGATTGTGCAGAGTTTAAGTATTCTAAATATGTTGAAGCAATGGACAATGATATCTACATCAAAACTAAAAATGTATTGAAAACTGGTCGGAAAGTCTTATTTACAGGAACTCCGTGTAAAATTTCAGGCTTGTTGAATTATCTTGGTAAATCTTATGGCAACCTGTACTGTGTAGATATCATTTGTAATGGCACAAATTCCCCTAAAATTTTAGAAAAATATCTTTCAGAGAAACAAAAAGACAGCCCTTTAAAACATTTTCAATTCCGCTCACCAAAAGCTCCACAAGAGCTTAAAACTATTGAATATGTTTATGAAAATGGTGAAACAGAACTATTGAATTCAGAAGAAGATTTATTCATGAGAAGTTATCAAAAAAACCTCATGTTAAAACGTTCATGCTATGATTGTTTGTATTCTGGTAACAATGGTATATCAGATATTACATTTGGGGACTTTTTAGGAGACAAAAAACTCATTAAGGGACATGATACAGATAATGGAATTTCTTGTGTAAAAATAAATACACCTAAAGGTCAAACCCTTTTTAAAAATATGGACGTATACTCACAAGAGCAAACAATTAGTCAAATGTATGATAATAATCATAGAAAATCTCCAGAACTCCCAATTCAACGAGATAAAATATTTGAATGGATTAACAAAGGTGAATTAACAGTTATAAATGCTTTTAAGAAGGCTTTGAATGAAATTGAGAGGGATGGAGAATAATCCCATCAAATCCAAATCATACATAATAATAAATAAAATAATAATAATCAATAATAAAATAAATAAATAAGTAATAAAATAATAATAAAAAATGGATAAAAAATATTTATTTTTTACAACTAAAAAAAGTTTATCAATAGTCCAATCTATGGAAAAAATAAACTAAAAATGGAAGAAAATATGTAAATACTAAATTAAATTAAGTATTAATGTATATTTATAGAAAAAAATCAAAAAAACCTCATTAAAATCATTATTAAAAAATTAAAAACATTAAATAATACCATATTTTGATGTAAAGTCGATTTAAATCTAGATAATGCTTTTTCTTAAATCAAGAGTAACAACTTTACACCTCCCACTTTTAAAACTTCCAAGTGAAACACTAACCAAAATCAAATCATTAGCGATATTATAGGAATCATTAAAGTAGATAATCTGAAAATGTAGATGTTCAAGACCAAAAGATAGTATACACTTTAAATAAGAGTTATATTAAAGATATTCCTTGAACAAGCTTTATAATTAATTTTCCTGCTAGTCATGATTTGATATATTTGAGATATAAAACGATTAAATTAATTAGATAAGTTGCTAAGTACAAGCTAATTTCTGGAGCATTAATACCAAATTCAATATTTGCCTTTGTGAAGCTTTGAATCTGGAATTTACTTAATAATTCGAATTGATGATTTAATGATTAACAATTTAAGATTTTTTAGAAAAGAAACAATGACTATTGAAGGTTCTCGACGTTTGTTTAAATATGACAATATAAAAGGACTTGCAATTATTTTAATAGTATTTTTACATATTTCAACCCCATTTTGGGGGATAGATTTTTTTTCAGGATTTGGACTTCGAGATATTGGAAAACTAATAATACCAATAGCTATGTCATTATTTTGTTTTACTAGTGGATATTTTTCAAAAGTTGATGAAAACATTCAAATTAAAGCATTTAAAAATGTGTTTGTGCCATATATTTTATTTTGTACTTTGTGGATTATTTTTGGGATTATTGTTTTTGGATATAATTTACCAAAAAGCCCATATTTAACCCCAACACGTGGACTTTGGTATCTTTTAGTATTATTTTACTTTAGGTTTTCTTTACCTGCTTTATTAAAAATTAAACATACTTTTTTAATAAGTATTATAGGAGCTTTAGCTATTGGATTAATAAATATTGAATCGAGTTTTTTAGCAATAACTCGTGCGTTCTGTTATTTACCTATATTTTTAGCAGGTTATTACTTTAAAAATTCTGAAGACTATTTAAATAGCTTAAATAATACAATTAGAAATATTTTGGTGAAAGTAAGAGATTGCATTAGCAATCACAAAAAATTGGTTCTAGGAGTTTTATTAGGATTCACAATTATTTTATTTTTTATTTACAGTCATCTTCCATTCGGATTCTTTGTATTTAAATACTCATATGCTCAAATGGACTTAACTAGAAATTTTGGAATTTTAATGAGGTTATTTGGTCTTTTTGCAAATTTAGGGGTTATTATTTTAATTGTTTATGCAATGCCTAATAAAGGCAGTTTTTTAACAAAGATTGGTAAAAATTCATTATATATCTATGTTTTACATTTCTATTTTTCCGAAATATCAAAAAAAATTTTGAAATTTGATTCAATGTCTTATATTGCGAGTAATCCATTATTTGCACTAATTTATTGTATTCTAGTCACTATCATATTACTAATTATATTATCAAGTAATCCTGTTGAAAAACTCATTGAAAAATTCTTAACTTTTGTAACAAAGACTTTTGTTAAAAATTAAGTTTTATTTTTATAATAAGAAGTTTTTTAGAGTTAAATTAAAAATATATGGATTGTTTTTTGATGAAGTAAAGTTTTTTTGGCTTTGGGTGCTTAGTTAATACTTTCAAGTTTTTTTTATTATTTTTGTTGACTCTTGTTTTTTTCCTATTTTCCCATATTTTTAAGTAATTTTAAGAAGGAACTGGCATTTGTAGTATTCAACTTCTTTGAATAATTTTGTAGGTATTTCTTCTTTGTTTAAGTAATTTGTGGTTTATTTTTTGTATCTTGACGTAGAATTAGATTATGATAATGGCGGTCACGATTTAAACAATTTTCACTTTGAAAACACTAAAAAAATTTCTTCTTATATGGTAAATCTGATAAAAAGGTTAATAAGAAAGATTTAGGAAAAAACTTTTATTAAAGAGAAATTTGGTCGTGTGACTTTTTTTTAAGAGATATAATTGTTATCATTGTGGGTCTTGGTTTAAAACAAATTTTAAAAAGGTTATTAAAGCTTATGAAAGGATATTGTATACTTTAAAGGAAATATTCTGAAAAATCAAAAAAAGGACTAAAATCATCATGAACAGTAAGTAAAAACCATATCATCGATTATTTTGCTTAAAATAAAGAAAATATTCTCTATAATATTGATACTCCTTATTAATTATCCATATATTTTATTTCTGAGTTTAATCAAATACTGATTTTTTACAGGATTTCATAAATAAAAAAGTAATAAAAGAATGGCAGAACTTACGAGTTTTTTTGATTGATTATAATGTCCTTAAAATAAATAATCAAATAAAAAAGAGTTTTAAACAGTTAAAAAGGGTTTTTAGACACTTTCAATATAGTGATATGAAAAACTATTTTAAAACAACTTGAGGAAACATTAACTACATCAAACCCAAGCTATAATACCAAAATGAAAGGAATGGGATTGAAAAAGATTTCAACGGTCCAAGTTATGGATAAAAGAAAATAAGTTAAAATGGAAGAAAATATATAAATATAAATTAAATAAAGTATTAATACACATTATCTGGAAAAAATCAAAAAACCACAGTAAAATCTTTATTAAAAACTCAAAAACATAAAACAATACTATTTTAATGTAAAACAGATTTTAAACTGATAATGCTTTTTCATAAATCAGGAGCTAACAACTTTACATTTTCAAAAATCTTGAATAATTGGTGATAATATCCAAAAGATCCTAATTAAAAATATTTTGATTAAAGACTATAATTTTAACATAAGTGCAGTAGCTAAGTTCAAATATCCTGAAAATCATAAACCTAAGATGGAGATTATTTTTTCTAATGGAATTGAAGATCGAAGACTTCCGTTTATAATTTCAGCGTATAATAGGGATGAAAAATCTAATTTAGTTTCAATTTACCTTAAAAAGAATTATAATTTAGATTATTTATTTTGGAATAAGGACTATATCGAGGATATTGAAATTAGTTTTAGATTAATTTATGGAGAAAAATTTATTGAAAACTTTGAAGTTGATAAAGAAGTTTATTTTGAAACACAAAAGAGTTTTTACACTCCTAAGATAGAAAATAGTACCTTGGTTTTAAAAGCTAAAAAAAAAGAACTAAAAATTAAAAACCATTATATAAAAAAATATGCTAAGTTAGAAAAATTAAACAGCTTTTTTTTACTTTTTATATCAATTTTAGCATTTCCTTTTTTCTTAATCGATGGTTTTTTAGCTCATAAGGGTTTAACTACAAAATCACCAGATTATTTTCGATCAAATAGCACTTTAAAATCAGTTTTATTCCACATAAACTGGAGAACATTTCTACTTTCTGGGCATATGTATAGCCTTAGAATATTTAAAATATGGATTATGAAAGTCCTCTATAAAATTACTAAATTTAGGAAAATTAAGAATAATAGAATAGTATTCATGAGTGAACGTCGAGATGATTTAACTGGAAATTTTGAGTATGTATTTGATATTCTTAAAGAAGACAATGATTTAGAAATCATTCAGTTTTTCATGAATAAACCTATAAAAAATTTCACTTTTAAAGAAATGATAACATATTCAAATATAATCGCTACTTCGAAAGTTATTCTTCTAGATGATTTTTATCCAATTATACATAACTTCCTATTAAAAAAAGATACTAAGTTAATTCAACTATGGCATGCAGTTGGAGCATTTAAAACCTTTGGATTTTCAAGAATAGGAAAGATCGGAGCTCCATCCCAAAAATCTCCTAATCACCGAAGTTACGACTATGCAATAGTCAGTTCTGATGAAATTAAAGGTTTTTATGCTGAAGGGTTTGGATTATCTAATGAAAAAATTTTAGCTACTGGAGTACCAAGAACTGATGTATTGTTCAATGAAAAATATAAGGATGTTGTTAAAGAAAAACTTTATAAAGAATTTCCATCTATTAAAGATAAAAAAGTGATTTTATTTTCCCCAACTTTTAGAGGAAATGGAAAAAATGATGCTTTTTATCCAATGGCGAAATTCAATCCTGAAAAATTCATTGATTTATTAAATAATTCTGATGAATATATTTTGATAATAAAGCACCACCCTTTTGTTAAAGAAAAAATTAATATTTCTAAAAATTATAAAGACAGAATATTAGATTTATCCGAATATTCTGAAATCAATGATCTTTTGTTTATAACAGATATTCTTATTACAGACTATTCTTCTGTTATATTTGAATCTTCTATATTAGATATTCCTATGTTGTTTTATAGTTATGATTTAGAAGAATATATAAGGGATAGGGACTTTTACTATGATTACAGAGCTTTTGTTCCGGGCAAAATTATTTCAACCTTTGATGAAATGATTGAAGCTATAAATAACCAAGATTTTTATAGCTATAAAATTTCGACTTTTAAAAATAGGTTTTTCAATGATTTTGACGGAAGGTCTTCTGAGAGGGTAGTTGAATTAATAAATAGTATAATTCATGATAACAAATAATTAAACTAAAATATAATATATGAGGAAAAAAAGAGTTTTAAGAAAATGATGAATCATCGAAAAGAGAGATACCACAGATTTATCTGTTTTCCATCAATAAAGTAAGTAGAAAATCTTTGTAATAAAATGATTTCAAAAAAATGAGAAAACGGTATTGAATAGTGATGTTTATGAAATTATCTAGAAATATATGGAAAATACTGATAAGTAACTCTTTGAACTTTATTAAATTCAAATTACGCATAATTTAAGGGTTGTTAAATGAGCTTCTCCCATAAACTTTTTGCAAAGATATTTAACTTTTTCCAGTTTTTTTCTTTCAATAAAATTTTCGTTACCTTTATAATAAGTGAAATTTCTTTTAATTCTAGCTTAGAATACCTCAAAAGAGAATTAGATAAAAACCAATTAAAATACCATTATATATATAAAGATAAATATTCTTTTTATTATTTTGATTCACCTAAAGAAAAATTAATAAAACTTTTCAATTTATTAGAGTTCTTTTTTATAAAAACGTTTATCCTGTCTAGAACCAAGTATGTTTTTTTGGATGATAATTTTTTTCCCATGGCATACATGAAATTTAGTGACAATTCAACTGTTATACAATTATGGCATGCTTCTGGAGCTTTTAAAAAGTTTGGCTTTGATGTAGTGGATGATGAAAATATCCAGAAATTAATAGAGTTCTCTAGTTCTAGAATTGATTATGTAGTAGTTAGCTCTAACAACGTTTCAAAAATTTACAAAGAAGCTTTTAAAGTGGAAAATAACAAGATATTACCACTTGGAACCCCAAAAACTGATTACTACTTTGACAAAGAAAATAATAATGAAAAAAATATTAAGGAAATCAGATCAAAATTCGAGAAAAAATACCCCAATATCAAAGGGAAAAAAATTGTGCTGTATGCTCCTACTTTTAGGGAAAACAAAAAAATTAACAATGATATACTACTTAATTTTGATAATAAACTTTTTTATTCTCATTTAAAGGATGATTTTTGCTTATTTTTTAAGTCTCATCCTAAGTTCAAAATTTCAGAGTCAGATAATTTTATAAATGTAAGTGACTATGAAAATTCTCATGAATTACTTCTAATTTCTGATATATTGATTACTGACTATTCTTCCATAATGATAGAATATGCAATCCTTTCTAAACCTATTATTTTCTATCCTTTTGACTTTGATTATTATATAAATAATGAAAGAGGTTTTTATTTTGATTATAACATGGTCCCAGGACCCATAGCCAGAAACACACGGGATATCATTAATCTTATTGAAAAAAACTATTTCAATATTGAAAAAATTAAGGATTTCGTATCTAAAAATTTTGACTATTTAGATAGTAAGTCTTCTAAACGAATTGTAGATTATATTGTAAAGGAAGAAAAGTTAGAATAAAAGTTTAGGCATAATAAAGTTACCTTGATTGAAAGTTCTTATCTTCTTCCATTCTTTAAATATTTAAAAAACCTTTTCATTGATCGTTTTAAAATTATAGCTGCTAAAAACATTTTATGTATTGTAAAAAATAATTTAATATAAGCAGGTATTTTTTTTGAAAAAAACATTTTATTTTGGTTCAATTTGGTAAGTATGATTTTTTTTCTAGTTTTTGAAAATTTACTGCTTTTATAAAGATTTAAAACAAATTCAAAATCATTATTTTCAAATAACAGTTTATTTTTCTTTAAATATTCTACTTTTATTAACTTATTAGCTAAATAAGGATCAAAAATGTTAAAAATAGAAGTTGAAATATCATTTTCAATATTTTTATTTGAATAACATAATTCTTGTGAAGAAAAATTATGAATTTCTTTTTTTTGACTTTCATCGCAAAGAGAAAACCTATTATCTGATTGATTATTGTTTGATTCAGTTCTTTTTTTGTTTAATTTGTTATTAGATATAGCTGCACATCTTATATTAAAAATAAGACTAGATGAAAAAGAATAGCTATTGTTTTTTTCGATATTATCAAATAAAGTTTTTAATGCATTCTTTTCAAAAAATACAGGAATATCAACAAATAAAATATATTTTCCTTTAGTTATACCAATAGATTTGTTTTTAAAGTTATTTTCTATAATAATTTTTATATTTTTATATTTTATAAAATTATTATCTAAAAGAGAAGATAATTTTTCGTTTAGTATTAACTCAAATGATTTGAAAGATTGATTATAAATAGATTCTATAAGTAAATTAAAATCATTTTTAGATATATCCATATAATCAATAGCTATAGCTATTAAAGGAGTTTTTACATCATCAGAAAGAGATATAATATGTTTTTTTTCCAGTTTTTTGTAAGTCCCTTTTTTTTGAAGAACCTGAATATCGTTTTTAAAATCATTTGTAAACTTGAAATTTATTCTTTTTAAAAATTCTTTTTTAATTAGTTTGTTACAAAAATAATAATCATAACTGTCATATGATTTGCTATTAAAAATTAATTCCTGTGGAGAAAAATTGAAAATCTCATGATCAGTACTTAAAATAGAATTATCAGTTAGTGAGAACATTTTTAATGAAATAAAATCTTTTTCAGTCTTTTTCAAATTAAGGTACATGTATTTTAAAAAGTTTGGAGAAACAAAAATATCTTGATCAATGATTAATAAATATTTTCCTTTAGATATGTCAACAGCTTTATTTATAAAATCCTCGTTTTCCTCATGTGAAATTATATGAAAGTTACTTTTATCGTGGATTTCATAATCTATTACTTTAGATTTTTTTTCTGATATAATTATTTCAAAGTTAGGTAAAACAGAATCGTATAATTTGTAAATCAATCGGTTAAAATCTATTTTTTTGTCTTTTACACAGATAATAATGGATACATAAGGATTTTTTGCCATGACCATATGATTATCAGTTAAATTATTAAGATTGAATTCTTCATATTTCTTTTCAAGCCGGATCCATGAACTTGGAAACATCTCAAGTTTATACTTATGTAAAATTTTTAATACTTCAATTAGTACATACTCTTCAGTTCTCCAGAAAAACATGTAAAATTGATCAATTAATATTGAACATTGTCTATACAAAAGATTATCTAAATACTCTAAAAATTTCACTTGAAATTCTTTTTTTTCTCCATCAGTTTCATTTTTAATATTTTTTTTAAATTTGTCAGCAAATTCTATAAAAGAATCATGAATAATTTCACTTGCTTCAATATAATTTTTTAAAGAATCCATTGAAGCTATCTGAGTAATGGAATAATCGGTGGAAAACCGTTTTTTATAATGCAAAACCTCATGAGGGCAACCTTTGATTAAATCAGACGAATAAACAAAAGGTAGAAGAAATGCTCCATCTTCAGCATAGGATAATAAAGGTATTGATAAATTTAAATCTTTTATTTTTTCTCTTAAAAACATTTTGTTACATAGAGACATTGTCCAAATAATTCTTTTATCTATTGGACTAATAATATTCTTATTAGATAGTTTTTTTGCATTTACGTAAGAATATCTCCTCCAAGGATCTATTAGCACATGCTGACCAATTAAAATATCTGGAAATTCATCTGAGGATTCTATTGATTTATTATAAACTTCAAGTGTGTTTTTTGGATAAGCATCATCTCCATCTAGAAATCCTATATATTTTCCTCTGGATAATTCTATTCCTTTATTTCGAGCAGCAGCAGCTCCCTGATTTTTTTGAAAATAACTAAAAAAATTTGAGTAATTATTGCAATATTCATTTATTATTTCTTGGGTTGAGTCTGTCGAACCGTCATTTATGATTATTACCTCAAAATTTTTATATGACTGATTGGCTAATGAATTTAAAGTATCATTTAAATATTTTTCAACATTAAATGCAGGAACTATTATTGAAAACTTGTATCTAATGATAAATCCTCCTTTAGAGTTAAAAAACCATAACAGTTTAAATATGTCTTTTACTCAACTAAACTTCAAATCATAGTCTGTGTTTTTTTATTATTATGTTTTAAAATGTAATATTTATTT
>WRNS01000004.1 GCA_009776495.1 Methanobrevibacter sp.
TATCAATTTTTTGATATATCAATTAAATAGGTATTTTTTTATATATAAAGTTTTCCTTAAAAATCATTATTTAATAAATTTTAAAATTTTTATCAATGATGAAATGTAAAAAATTTTCCTTAAAAAAAATAGATATTGAGACATATATTTCTTAATTATGATATATATTTCTTATAATATGATTTTTCAATAAACTCTTTAAAAACAAAATTAAATATAAAAATTAAATTTTTTAAAAAAAAATCTAAAAAAATCTAAAATAAAATATAAGTAATTTATTAAAGTTAAATTGCTTGGATTTAAAAAAAAATGAGAGCAAAGACAATGAAAATCGGATTTTCAACATTATCCCTATTTATGAACCCATTAGAAAAAATGTTAGATATAGCTATTGATGATGGGTTTGATCTAATGGAAATATTATGTGAAGGTCCATACTTACCAAGAAATCTTTTAAAAAAGGAAAATAAAAAATATCTTAAGATATTTGATTCTTATGATATTGAAATAATGCTCCACTGCCCTACAATTGATTTAAATCCTGGAAGTATGAATGAAGGGATAAGACAGGAAACTGAAAAACAAACAAAAGAAGCTCTTGATTTAGCTAATCTTATTGGGGCAAAAGCAATTACCACCCATCCAGGAATAGTTCACAGAAAAGAAGAAAGAATAAGGAACTTAGCTATTGATTATGCTATTGAAACCTTAAAAGAATGTGAAAAATATGGTGAAGAAGTGGGAGTTGTACTTTCAATTGAAAATATGCCAAATAAATTCAATTTTTTAGCTAATTCCCCTCAAGAACATACTAAAATTGTTGAAGCTGTTGGAACATCTGCAACCATTGATTGGGGTCATGCTAACACCTGTGAAAAAAGTGAAGACTTTTTAAAGTTATCAAATATTAGCTATTTTCACTTAAATGATAATGAGGGTAAAAGAGATCAACACCTTCCATTAGGAGAAGGAACAGTTAATTTTTCTAAAAAGTTTTTAAAAAAAGTTGATAAAGGGATTATTGAGCTGAATAGCTATGAAAATGTTTTAAAAAGTAAAGAATTTCTAATGAAGAAAATTTCTTGAATTTAAAAGTATATTACAAGGATAAAAAAATTAATAATTAAAAAATTTTGATAAAGAAGTTCTCAAAAAAAGAGAACCCCTATCAAAAACAGGAAGAAAAAATCTTCCAAGACCATACATTTTAAGATGAGTTAACATCTAGATGAATTATTCTATTCTTATTAATATATAAATTTTCCCATGAGATTTTTAAAAGTCAATTGGAGGCTATTTTTCAATCAAAAATTGCTTCAATAAAGAAAAATTGCTTTGCTTGTCAAAAATTAGCTATTAACACTTGAATAATAATGAAGGTAAAAGATTAACACCTTCCATTAGAGAAGGGAACAGCTAATTTTTCTAAAAAGTTTTTAAAAAAAGTTGATAAAGGAATTATTGAGTTAAATAGCTATAAAAATGTTAAAAAAGAAAAAATATCCACTGAATAATAGGATAAATAAAAAAATAAGGAGAATTTAAAAAAAATTCAATGGGGAAAATTTGAGAAAAAAGATTTACATTTTATTAATAATTTTTAAGTAGTCTTATAACAACTTTATAATAACTCTTTAAACTCACTTTAGTCTTAGCTGATGCACTATTAATAGTTTTTCCTTTCTTATCCTTTACTGCTACCTTTATCCCAGTTTTAGTTTTAGTAAAATAATATTTCATCAAGATCTTGCCTGAACTGCTCATATCCATTCTCATCTCTTTAGAACCTTTAATATATGTTTTATATTTAAGGGTCTTACCTTGTATCTTAACAGTTCCAGAATCATATTTTTTCCATTTTGCAGCTTCAACAGTATCAATGGAACTTATAGTTCCTACAGCAAAAACACTTATCAAAAAAATTACAATGAAAACATTTTTAAATTTCATGATTTTATTCCTCAATTTGTTTAATATTATAATTATTTACCATGCTATTATTTATATTTTTTAAATAGAATTTCTTAATTTCATGGTTTTTTTTAAAGATATTGGGATAATACCTTTTGAAGAAATGATCAAAAAGTTTCAATTATTTAATCTGTGTTTTTAAAGGAAGAAATTCTTAATAATAATTTTTAATTTACTTTTAATTTGTTTTTAATTTTTCTATCAAACGAGTTTGAGGACTTTTATGAATTTTTCCGGGATTCCAAGCATCTTTAATATATTTTTTAGCAGTTTTATAATCCGCCATCCTGTATTTTTTCGCTATACTAATAGGAACTCGTTTTCGCTCAGCAGAAGGAGAATAAAATTTTGCACCTAATCTTATACAAATATTATGTGATCTTATATTCCTTCTAAACAATCTAACTTCCTCATCATTCCATTCAGGATGGATAAAGTAATCTTTGTTAGATTGCCCTATTCTTTTATGGGGAGAATAATTATCAAAAGTACTATCTAAAGGCCTAAAACGGCAATCAGAAATTTGAACACCCAACTTCCAAGCTTCAACCCTTTTTTCCTCCATCTCCTCATAAGGAATTTCATAATTGTATAAAACAAAAACTGAAATTTCACTTTTTTTGAATCCACCTTCAATTAAAATATTTATTTGTTTTTTGATTTCATTTTTTTCATCAATTGATCCATCCCAAGCTATTTTTGGATTTTTAAAACCAGCTTCTTTAAGCAATTTTCCTAAATATGGCTTTTTAATAAGGATTCTGCCATCAAACCCGGATTGGGATTCACAATAGCTAATTTTTCTTTCATTTTTTAGTTCAATTAATTCATTCAAAACATCCACGATGTATTTATTCGCTAAAAGATTATTATCATAGAATATAATTTTCTTTTTGACAATTTCATTTTTAATGGTTTTTTTAGATGTAAATACTGGTTCAATTTCATAAACTCCACAAGCTGCACATCTGCGAATACACCCACGTGTAGTATGAATAATCTGATAATCAACATCGACTAAATCATAATCAGGGGTAAACTTTTCTGCTTCATTAAAGACCCCAGTATGAACATGATCACAACGAGTGTATTTTTTACAATGTTCAGGCATTAAAGAAGCATAAATACCCCCAACAATTACTGGGACATTGAAATTCTTTTTGCACACTTCAACAGTTTCTTTTACATAGCTAGACCAATAAGTGAATAAAGAAGTTACGAATATGATATTTGGTTTAAAATCAAAAGTTCCACTAATTAAATTCTCATCAAAGCGGATCAACTTCACTTTAATACCCTGAGATTTCAAATAAGAAGCTATTTTTAATAAACCAATAGGTAAAAAATCTTGATGATTTCTACTTTTGTTAGCTATAGGGAAATTAGGTTCTACAAGAAGAACATTTTTTGTGTTTTCAGGAAGTATGTTTTTAATAGACATATTATTCAGAAACTTATTATTTTCTTGCCTATGAATCTAGTCAATATTTAGAGAAGAAATATGTTGCTGAATTTTTTTTTCAAATTCTTTCATATGTTCCTCATAAGAACACTTTCTTTCTAAACGTTCAATTAATTTAATTCCTCCATTAGCATACTTTTGTGCTATTGAGAAGACTTCATCTAAATCTGAAATAATATGTACATCTTCATTTTTAATAGCTAATGAGCGAAAAAGTGAAATTTCTAAAGGCTCTAAGTCTTTTATTAAAAATAACTCTTTCCTTTTTTTCAATTCAATAGAAGTATCCCCCATATAACCATACGCCATAGCAACTAAAAATTGTTCTTTTCTCTTTGACCCAACTATGTTTAAAATTTTAGAATTATCATAAAATTTTAGAGTTTCTTCCTCAATGTATATTCGATCTGCCATTGTCACACCTTCTTAATTTCAGATTCCGTTTCATCAAGATTTATTCCTATAATACTTTTTTGAATTGTTTCATCAGCAAAAACTTCTTTAACATCATCAGAATATTCATCTGGAGTCAATATTAAAATAATTTGTTTATTATTAGATACTTTCAAAAAGATTTCTGAAAAATTTTCTCGATGTTTACCCGAAACTCTAGCTAATGGAGTATCAATTAAAAGTGGAGAATCAAAACCAGAAATTTTATGAATACCTAATGTAAACGAAAGAACTAAAAGCTCTTTTTCAGCAGCACTAGCTGAATGAATTGCATTTTTCCCCGTTTTTTTATGAATTAGTTCTAATGAATAATCTTTATTAACGCTAATTTTAGAAAAAGTATGTTTTTTCCATGTTAAATTAAAAAAGTTTGTATTAGTATCCTTTTCCACCATTAGTCTGGTGTCCTCCATAATTGACTTTTTTGTTTCAGATATAACATTTAATGCATCTGTACATAGATTTTTCTTGCGGTTGAAAATTTTAGTTTTTTTATTGCCTTCCATAGCTTTATCTAATTCTTCTTTTTTATTTTTAATTTTCTTCATTAATGATTTAATAGCTCTTTTATTTTCACCAAAATCTTGGTTATCTTGTTCTAAAGAATCTTCTAATTCTTTTCTTTCCTCATATTTTAATTTAATATTTTCATCATCATATTTTTTATACTTTTCTTCATTTTCAGCATATTCTTCATTAATTCTTTCTAAATCCATTTTAAAATCTTTAAAATCTTTTTTAATATTGTTTTTTAGCATAATATAATTTTTGACATTATTTTGAAAAACTTTTAAGTCTGGTAACATTTCTCTTGTCAGAATTTTAGATTCCTCTGAAGAGATATTATATTCTTCTAATGACTTTTTTATGAATTCAACGGATTCATTATTAAGTTTTCTCCCGCATATTCTACATAAATTCATTTTTAATGATTTTTCTAATTCTTTTTCATCAATAGGAGTAGGTAATTCATTATTTTTTATTTTTCTTTCTATATCTTTAATAATATCGTCGATCAGTGAATATAAAAAAATTTGTGGAGCATTTTTAATTAGTAATTCATTTAGTTCCGTATTCTTTTTACTAATCATTTTTTCATATTTATCTTTACTGGTTTTAAGTGAATTTCTAGTAGATTCTAACATTTTAATGTTAGGAACTCCTCTTAAATCTTCATCTAATTTATTGATTCTTGTTTTAGCGATTTGTATTTGTCTTTCAAAATTTTCTTTCTCTTCATTTTTTTCTTCAAGATCTTTTTCTTTCTTCTCTAATTCTCTTTCAAGTTCTTCTATTTCAGTGCTGAACTTCGTCGCTGATGTATTATAATCTTTATATTTTGTTTTCAATCTATCTTCCATATCTTCTAGAAGATCAATGTGGGATAATATAAAAATTTCATGTTCAATATTTGAGGACTTAAAATAGTTATCTAATCGTTCCCCATCAAAAAAATAAAAATCACTTATTGGTCCAGGAACAAATTTAGTTACTTCCCACTCAGGATCACTTGCTCTTTCAGTTTGACCATCAGTCGTGACAAAAGTTTCTAAAATAGCATCCCCCCTTGAAGTTCCATTTTTAAAAATTTGAGTTCTTTTATATACTATTCTTGAATCATTTGTTTTAACATGTAATTCAACAACAACATCAGAATCAGAGCCTGCCGATGTGTTTAATCTAGGTAGTAAAACATCATTTGAATATGTTTGAGGTTCATCTCCATATAAACACCAAATAATTGCATTTAAAAGAGTAGTTTTCCCAACCCCATTATCTCCAATAAGAATATGGATATCATTTTCACTCTTTGGGAAGTTGACCTCAACATTTTTATATAGTCTAAAGTTTTCGATTTTGATTTTTTCTATTCGCATTCAATCACCACTGTTCGAATATTTTTCAATCATTTTATCGTAGTCTTTTTTATAATTATGCCGTGTCCCTTCTAATTCATAGGAAAATAATTCCTTTAAAAACTTGGCTAAGTTCTTGTCATCTTTACAGTTTTCTTCCAATTTTTTCTTTATATCCAAATCATCCATTTTATCACTTTAATATACTAATCATTACTATAAATTTTGGGAATAATTTCTGAACGATTAACGGCTAATTTAATAATATTTTTTGATCGTATCAATTCTTTTTCATAAATATCGTTTTCAATATCCTTAAACTCAGGAATAGAATTTGATGAAGGTTTAATTATTATATCATATGCATCTGCAAATGTTTTATTTTCATTCCTTCTTATTATCCTACCTATTCGTTGTATGAATTCTCTGGGATTACTGCTGTTGCACATTAAAATAGCTTTTGAAGCAGAAGGTATATCTACCCCTTCATCTAAACATTTCATAGCCACTAAAACAGAATAAAATCCATTAGAAAAATCTTCAATTACAATATCTCGCTCAGATTTATTACCGTGCTTCTTTTGAGGAGTTGCACTAAGTTCCATTGTAAATTTTCTAACATGAAGATTATAGGGTTCGAGTATTTTAATTACTTTGTCAATTTGTTTATCACTACAGTAAATTAAAAGATCTTTTATACCCTCTCCCATATCATCTAGTATATTTTTTAAAACTGAGTATTTACTCTTAGCATTTTTTATCACGTTTGCTCTTGCAAACATTAAATTTTCAAGATTTTTAGTTCCATTATCATCTTTGTTACTTTCAATAATGATTTTTTTAGTTAAATCTTGATATTTTTCAAGTTCTTCATAGTTCAAATTTGTAAAATATGGGTGATATTTGTATGGTGTTAAATAAGTTTTATTTGTTTCAGGGTTGTTTGTTTTCAAGGCTTTTTCAAGGGAAAAATCACAAACAACTCCTTTAAAGTAATTAAAAAGTAAATCCGTGCCAAAATCATCATAACAACGTTTAGGAGTTGCGCTTAAACCTAAACGATAATCGTACAATTCTAGTAATCCATTCTGATGAGTATAGGACCCCGCACCATGCATTTCATCAACGATTAAAAAATGAGGGCATTTTAATTCGCTTTTTCTCAGTAATTCAATGAATTTACCTCCAGAAAATGAATCATGCGTGGTTAAAACAAGAATCTTATTTAAATCTTCATCCCCATTATACATATCAAGAAGAGAATGACTTAATATTTTTTTCCCCATTGGGTGTCCTCCATCAATAATAATTATTCTATCAAAAATTTTGTCCAATTCAATATATTCAATAGAATTTTTCCATTGTTGAACAAGATGTTGGTATGGAGATGCAATAACAGAAATAATTTTTTTTTCTTTTTTTAAAACTTTTTGCAAACAACCCAATGCCGTATATGTTTTTCCAGTGCCTGTAGCCATGGCAAAAATACCTTTTTTTTCCTTAAGCCAATTATCTATAGCTTTTTTTTGATAACTTCTTAGATTAATTTTTTCTTTACTTTTTTTTCCATAATCTCTAATATTTTCATGATAATATTTTTTCAAATCTAAATCATTAATATCATTGGGAGCTTTTTCTATAATTTTATCAATGATAGCCTCTGGTAAATCAATAACCTCCATCCT
Organism: Methanobrevibacter sp.; assembly: GCA_009776495.1. Classification (GTDB taxonomy): domain Archaea; phylum Methanobacteriota; class Methanobacteria; order Methanobacteriales; family Methanobacteriaceae; genus Methanorudis. Next base: position 7,428 of record WRNS01000004.1, read on the forward strand.
ATTACTTAAATTATTCCAATATTTAAAAAAAGATGCATAATCATCGTCAAAGTAATATTTTTGCTCTTTTTCCCAATTTCTAAATACTTTAAAGTCTTCAATATTATACATTAACCCCGCTGCAGTTTCATTGTTTGAACCACTAAAAGAAATAGCATTTCCTTCACTATCTTCCATGATCCCTACTTTTTGATGAAACATTCCTTCACCTTTGTCAGCAACCATCGCTATTTTTATTTTAAGATTTCCTTTAGCTAACATCCAAGCTAAAGCTGACACATGATCTTTTACAAATCCTTCTTCAATATCATCAAAAGTCTCAATTAACTGATTTTCCAAAGCTTTTGAAGGATTTTTAATATTTTCTTCTATGACTTTAATATCTTTTTCTGGAAGCTCAACACTGCAAATAAGATACATTTTTCCATTATTTTTAATGAAATTTTCCATACCCCTTGCCACAACTGTTAAAACCGAAGAAGAAAAAAAGCCAGATAATCTGTAATACCTGCAGGATTCCTTAAGAACGGGAATGTAAAAATCGTTGATGATATCATCTCGATCTGAATCATACTTAAATTTTGTCTCAAGATCTTTCAATCCCATTTTATCACTTTGTTTTAAATATAATCAGAAAAAATTCTGTTTTAGTTAAAATAGGAGTAATTTTAATTTAATTTTCGAAAACTCAGATTACGATTATTTGTTTCAGACTGACTTTCCCTTCAATTTCCCCATTAAAAATATTCCTGATTCAATAAATTTTTCAGCTAATGAGTCCTCAATTAATATTTAACTGATTGTTTTTTTATTTAAAAACTATAATTAACAATATTTATAAACTTTTTGTTTATTAAACAACATGTTTAAACTTTCTTAAAAAAAGAAACAAAGGATTTAATAAATTTTTTTATTTAAAATCCCTATTAAAAAGCTTTTTTATGAAAAATAAATTCTAATAATGGATCATATGAAAAATTTAGATCATGATAAATCAGTTTAAAATAATGGTTTGCTACAAATTAAGTAATAGCCAATAAAAGAATAGTCCATAATTACTTTATAAATTTTATTTCGGAGGATTATTAACTTTTAAGCACAGGATAAAAAAGAAAAAAATACCATAAATAAGAAATAAACATTATAAAAAAGAAAAAAATATCATAAAATAGAAAAAAACAGCATAAATGAGAAATAAATATCATATTGAAGAAATATTTTACCTTAGATATTTTATGAGAAGTGAAATTTGGAAATATTATTTAAAACAAAAACCAACGAATAATTTCAGGGCCAGTATGTTTAAATAGAATTTTAACTAATCAGTTGTCTACTTTTAAAAATCTTCATCAGTATTGTAAAATTCATCAAATTTTTCAAAAACTCTGAAAATTTGAAGAAATGTCTTTTGATTTTCTTTCTGTAATCTCATTAATTTTTCTTTATCTTCTTTTTCAGCAATTAAAGAATCAACACGATTTGTTAATATTTCTTCTTCTCTTATATCATCAAGAAAATCTAAAAATATGGATTTCATATCCTTATTTTCCATATTTTTCACTCCTTACTATTTAAAAAATATATTATATATGAAACTAATCTTTATGAAAAAATATAAGTACTTTTATCAGAAAAAAACTAATTTTAACTTGTAAAAATAAATATTCTTAAAAATTCACAATGAAAAAAGAGAAAAAACAATTGCGACCTTTATAATTTTTCAATGAATTCAAGTTTTAATCCTGTAACTTTAGCTATTTCTTCAAATGAGAGCCCCATTTTTTAAATTAGTGCTACTTTAATTATTCCTTTTTCTTCTCCTTCTTTGTGACCTATTTTTTTATTAAAAAAGTTAAATATTGTGTTTTTACTAAAAATCAATAGCTAAAACTTCAAAAATATTATTTATTTCAACATCAGCTGCATCATGGACTTTTTGTGAGATTTCTTCACCTTGTTCAAGTGTTAAAACAGCTAAATCGGATTTTTTAAAAGCTAATATATCATTTGGTCCATTACCAACCATCATGACTTTATATTCCTGTTTTAAATTTTTTATAATTTCTGCCTTCTTTTTTGTATTAGCTGTTTCGAAAACATTCTCTTTTGGAATATTCATAATCTCTGCAAGTTCTAATAGTGATTCGAATCTATCACCTGAAGCTATAAAAGTTTCAATGCCTCTTTTTTTTAATGTTTCCATAACAGTGCTAATTTTTGGAAAAAGTTCTCCTGCTGCGGTTATAATGTATTCAACTTCATTAGTTTTTGTATTAAAAATAAAAGCAGAGCCACTGCATAGCTGAATAAAGCTATTCTTTTTCATCAAATAACGAGTAGTTTCAAAAAATTCACTTAACAGAACATTAGAATTTTTAAGTCTAGGAATCAATTCATTTTTATCAAAATCTGAAGAAGAATAGCTAATGTCCATTTTTATATCATTATCTTTTATAAAATCATATAGCTTTTCATTTGGAGAAGCTGATAGCAAGGTTTTTTCTATATCTGTTTGCAAAACAACGAGAATAGTGTCTTTGATTTGGTCAATAATATCTAAAGAACTTACTTCATCAGACATTTCACCAGTTTTCATATTTTTAACTGCCCGACATCTCTTTAAAAGAGTTCCAGAAATATCAAATACAATAGCTTTTTTTTCCATATGACTCATAATATATGTTAGTTTTAGAAATATATTTAATTTTGTAAATTATATTTTATTCAAGAAATATATGTAAATTTAAAAATAGGGACTGTCAAAATCAACTAATGAATCTTTTGATTTTACTGGCAATTTTATTTTAAATTTAATTTTCAACTTTTTCTACTCATACCCTAGAACTTATTGGTCAAAACTTAAAACAAAGTTAAAAATGAAGGAAGTGAACTGTACCAAAATCGGGTACAGTTGATAATGCCTGTTATTGAAGGGAAAATATATTTCACAGATGCATTAAACACGAAAGAAGTTTTAAGGCTAGTTCAATATGTTCCATCTCCTAATGCTGAACCTTTTAAAAGATGATTGGCTGAAGTATCGACAACTGAAATATCAAAAAGTATTAATCCAGATGGTTTTGATGAAAGTAAAATAGTGGCTAAAAAGGGAGGATCCATTGCGGTGGATGCTAGAAAAAATATTGAAAATGAATCAGGAAAAAAAGTTATTTCAAAACAAAATCGACTTTTTCATTTAAATCTTTTAATTTTATGGCCCCATTCTCATTTATGGCTGATATATTTTTCTAAATTTATAAACATGTTAATTTTATTATAACATAACTAACCAAGCTCGAAACACAAGCAATCCTTATTTATTCAATTTTTTTCAATAAATCAGTATTTTCTAACAAAGATTTCATTTGTGTAATTGCAACATTATTGAGTTGTATTATTCGTTCATTTTGAGGGATTTTTTGTCGTATCAAAAGAGCATTAATCCCTTCCATGTTTGAAAGGACAATCAGTTGTTCCAATGTTGCATAATCACGCATGTTGCCCTTTGTTTTGGGATTAGACTCTCTCCATTCTTTAGCTGTCATTCCAAACAAAGCAACATTTAACATATCTGCTTCATCAGCATAAATGAATGATGCTTGTTTTTTTGTAACAGTTTTTGGAGTAATCATTTCTTTAATTGCATCTGTATGGATTCTATAATTTATTTTTGATAATGTTCTCTGTAGATTCCATTCAGTTGATAATCTTCGTTGTTCTTCGGTTTTTAATCTTTTAAATTCTGTAACAAGGTATAATTCAAATTCCGCTGAAATCCATGAAGCAAATTTAAAAGCAATATCACTATGACCAAAAGTTCCACCACCATACCGTCCAGACTTAGAGATTATACCAATTGCATTGGTTGAAGTAATCCATTTTTTAGGAGACATCCAAAAATGTGGTTTTGCTGACTCATTTTTAAACCCCTCATATATGTGGGGTTTAAAATTTGGATTGTTTAATTTTTCCCATAATCCTAAATACTCGATTGTACTATATGTTCTAAGCCAAAGACTTATTATTTCTGAAGGATTTTTATCATTTCTATATTTGGCAATGTCTGTTAATGAAAAATAGTCTTCTCCAGAATTAGATACTAGTACAACATCTGTACCTTTTACAGTGATTTTATCTTTTTTAGTCATGTAAACTTTCCATGAACAATCAATAAGTAAAATTTTAATAAATTACAAATAATTTTTCTTGGTATACTACATTTTAACCTATTTTTACCTGATAAACTATAGTTTCATAGGATAAGATTGTTATATACTTATGTGTTAATATGATATATGATTTTTGAATTGGGGGTTGTAAATTTTCAGTCTTATCTTGATTTTCAAAATTTAATATGAAAAACCTGACAAATTTATTAAATTAAATGCAATATTAGTTTATTTAAAGTTAAAAACTTTTTTCATTTTTTAAAAGTACAACCTTCTGAAATTAAATGAAAATTCATGTATAATTTTATTTTACATTTTATTATTATTATTATTATTATTATTAAATTAAAGAGGATAATAAGAATCTTCATTTTTTCTGTGTTTTAGCCAAGCAGATAACATGTAGTCCTCAATTTTGTAAATGGTTTTTATATGAGAAATTATTCCTTTATTTTTTAGTTTATGTAAATATTTTATTAAAGTTCCCTTTGAAAAATCTACTTTTTCATTTAAATCTTTTAATTTTATGGATCCATTTTCATTTATGGTTGTTACTATTTCTTTTTCTTCTTTTGAAAGTGATGACCATAAAATAACCCATTTAATAGCTATTTGATCAAATTTATTGTAAAATTCATCCTTAATTAGTTTTTCATCATAAACTTTATCATTGTTCATAATGTTGCAAAAACTATTGATATATGCTGGATAACCTCTCGTACATTTATAAAATCTTTTTAAACCATCTTTCCTAAATTTAATTTCGGAAATTTTTTCTTTTAGATATTTATTAGTTTCACTCTCTGAGAAGGGATTAATAGTTAATTGAATCATCCTTTGACCAAAAGCACCACTTATTCCATTTAATTCTTCTACTATCTCACTTGTTGTTGAGGTAGAGCCTGTGAAAATATAGGATACATTATCCTGTTCTTGAGAAAAACTTCTAATAAGCCAAAAAAAGCTTTCAGGAGATTCTAATTCATTTATAAATTGAAATTCATCGATTATTATTAAAAATCCTTCAATTTCTCCATGTGAAGCTTCAACAACTTTTTGAGGAAATTCCATCACGAATTTACTTAATTTTTGATAGTTATCCTTTGTTTGTGGAATTGGAATGGAAAGTAATGTGCTTGCATCTTTAAAATCATAATCATAGCTTTTTAATTTGTTTAATAAGGTTGTTATACTATTATTTATTTTTTTAAGACCTTTTCCATGTTTTTTAACCGATTCATTCATTTCTTGTAAGAGATTGTGCAATATTTCTTCTTCTGTTAACTTAGATTTTTGCATTGCATAAATCTTTGAAATATCAATATAACAGCTTAGAATATTTTTAGGAAGGGATTTACTGAATTTTTTTAAAAGAAAAGTTTTTCCTACTCCTCTAAATCCTGTTAAAAGAATTTGATTAGAGACATTATATTTTAAATTTTCTATTAATGATTTTAGTTGGATTAATTCTCTTTCACGATTAAAAAAATATTTATCAATATCTTCAGGAACTCCAAGGGGAATTGCCACCAAATTTTCACCTAAACTGTTTTCTTATAAACTATTCATTTTAATAAAAAAAAAAAAATAATAAAAAATAATAAAAAAAAGTATATATTAATATTTAAATCAAGCTATTTAAAACTATTTATTTGAACTAGTTTAAATTTTTAAACTAAAATATTTAGTATAAAAAAATATACCAGTATAAATTTTTAAACTAAAAATGTCAGTACAATAAAATGAACCAGTATAAATTTTTCAACTAAAACCTATTTTTTATAATTTTTTTATAAATTTATTCTATCAAATTTTTTTTAACTATCTTATTATCTCATCTATAATTTTATATTATAGTTTTTACAAACTTTTAAGTGTAAAATAATTACTTAGTAAACAATATTAAGGATGTGTCAAATTTCAATGTTCCAAGCATTCAGGATATACTAAAAAACAAGATAAAAATTAATAAAAATTAGCTAAGTAGAAAGATATTAAAAAGATTGTGATTAAAATGTATGGAAATCCAAGAATGATAGCTGATTTCAAAGATCATTTGTTAAATGTACTGCTTTTGAAACATAACAATAATTTAACCGATGAAGTCATCTATGATTTAGCATTGAAAAGAAGTGGAATTGTCAATACCATTATTGATAAAACAGAAAATTATGACTTTACAAACATGGCAAATATAGAGTTACTTACCTTTCTAAATTTTGCTCTTGATATTGTTACCAAACATGAAATGGGTAAATACAATTTAAACCGTTCTGCTTCCAAGATTAGTGGTAGTGTTAGTTGGTATAGACATACTGTCATGAATACTGGTTTTGTTAAAGAATGTATTGTTGTTCAATCAAAAAACAAATCCAAAACAGACATATTTATTGTTTCTAAAGAAAAAAATGCTAAATTAAAAGTTGGACAAGAATTTGAAAAGAAAGAAAATATTGTCATTGGAAGTGAAGTTGAAGTAATAGAATTAGGGAATTAAAAGATTACAATATCCCAATTCGTTCTTTATCATCCATAAGTTTTGTTTAGGTTAGCTACTGGTTTTAAGTAAACTACCAAAACCATTGGACCAAACAATAAATTTTCACTACATTCAACCTTGAAATCTACTGATTGATATTTTTTCCTTAAAAAATCATTATTTTCACTTTTTTTTCTTTTGATTCTCGTTTTTACATTTGATAGATGTTTTTCCTATTAATTAGATGTTCTTCCATTAATTAGATATTTTCCTATTAATTAATTGTTCTTCATAAATTAGATGTTTCCTTTTAGTAGGTTTTATTCCTTTTAATAATCCATATCTATCTTTTAATAATCTATGTCTATATTAATAAATACTTTAAAAATTTAGAAATTTATTTTTATAATAATTTTTAAAAATTATTTTTATAATTTAATAGTTTTTATTTTAAAAAAAAAGTTTTTATAA
>WRNS01000005.1 GCA_009776495.1 Methanobrevibacter sp.
TAGATTCAATTAATAATTTTGACTTTCAAAATCTTTGTTTTCCAATAATTATTAAGCCTTCAGATACAAATGAATATTCATATTACTTTCCAACTAAAGAAAGAAATTATATATTTGAAAATGAGGAAGATGCTTTTTCTCATATAAAATTATTATTTTCAAGTAACTACAAAGGAAGGATTATTATTCAGGAATATATTCCTGGTGGAGCTGAAAGTTTATTTACATGTACCACATATTCAAATATAAATGGAAAAATAAAAGCCGTATCTACTGGATGTAAGTTATCACAATATCCAAGTAATGCAGGGACTATTACTTCAGGATTAGTAAAGTATAATAGTGAAATAATTACAAAAACTAAAACTTTATTAGAAGCAAATTACTATTTTGGAATCGCTAATACTGAATATAAATTTGATAAACGTGATAATACATATAAACTTATGGAAATAAATGCTCGCCCTGGTATGTGGAACTATTCTTCTTTTTTAAGCGGAATAAATATTATTAAATATTTAGTTGATGATTTAATATATAATAAAACGTTATTATATTCAGAAAGCACCGAAATGTTAATTTGGACTAGAAACATTAAAAAAAAAATAAAAATAAATGTTAATAATTATGAAAATAAAGAAATAGTTAAAATATTATTAAAAGAAAAGAAAATATTCAATCCACTAAATAATAAGAATGATGGTTTAATTTTTAAAATTAGATATTATTTAATATCAATAAAAGAATATCTAAAATTTATTATTAATAGGTAAAAATAATTGTTCTTATATTTAAGTATATTTATTTGCAAGAATTAACAAAATATATTATTGATTTTCTCTCTCGTTTTCCAATTTCGCAAACAGGCATAGTACATTATGGAAATGTTGATACCATATCAGATAAGACAAGAATTAATATAATTCCGGCTTTTGAAAATTTTGAAATAACTGTATTACCAAAAATTCCTTTTGAGAAAATTGAAAATACACCAATACTTTACGGAAAACCTGAAATAATAAAGAGGAATGGCGTACTATTTGTTTATGCTGACATTATTGTATCTTCTTTTTTTTTACTTTCACGTTATGAAGAAATACTTAAGATAAATTGTCGTGATCAGCATGGGCGTTTTCTTGCAAAAGATGCTATTATTTTTCAACAAGGATATGGGGACAGACCATTAGTCGATGAATATGGTTTTTTACTTCGTAAATGGTTAAGAGAAGTTTTTACTACGGAGAATGAGATTATTGTTCCTATAGAGAAAAGGGGATTTAACAAAATATCTCTTACTCATGATATTGATATTCCTTTTCGTTTTGAGCGTTTTACTGTTGTATATAAGCAAATAATTAAAAACATACTAAAATATAATTATATAAGTTCTCCATTTAAAAAATACCTTAACGAACAGTACGATAACTATTACACTTTTCCTAAGATGATTAATTATGATGAAAATTTAAGAATAGCATTAAAAGAAATCAAAATTGAAAGTATTTATTTCCTAATAACAGCAGGATCATTTTGTAATAGAAAATATTATGATCTTTATTCTAAAAAAATTGATAGATTAATTAATACTTTGAAAAAATCAGGCGCAGAAATAGGTCTTCATATTAGTTATGAAGCTGGTATAAAGCCAGAAAAAATAAATTGTGAGATAGAGAAGTATAAGAATAAAATAAAAACTGATAAATTTATTAGTCGCCATCATTTTTTGTCATGGCGTGAGCCTGAAGATGTTGTTTATATAGAAAAGGAAGGAATTACAGATGATTATTCATTGGGGTATGCGGATAGTATTGGCTTTCGTGTTGGAACCTGTTTACCATATAAATTTATTAATCCTCGATCAAAAAAAATAACAAATATTATAGTCCATCCGCTTGAAATTATGGAAGTTACTCTTAGTCGCCAAAATTATATGAACCTTGATTATGATAATGCATTTATTCAATGTAAAAAAATAATTGATCAAACGTATAAAAATAATGGAGAAATTGTTTTACTATGGCATAATGATTCATTCTTGGATTCTAATTATTTTGAAAAATTATATAAAAATATTTTGGAATATATAGTGTTTTTAACTCAATAAAAAGGCATAATAATTGATAAAAGATAAATGTATTTTTATTACTGGAGGAGCCGGTTTTATTGCAAATCGTTTAATAAATATTTTGGTTGAAGAAAATAATATAATAGTTTATGATAATTTTCACCGCGACACTTTATCATTTACAACATATGCTAATCATAAAAATTTAAAGATAATTAAAGGAGATGTGTTGGATTACGAACTCCTAGAAAAATCTATGGAAAATTCTGATATTGTAGTGCATGCAGCTGCTATTGCAGGAATAGATACAGTAATAAAAAGCCCTACTAATACAATGAGAGTAAATATGATTGGTACTGCTAATGTGTTAGAAGCAGCAAAAATTAACAAAATATCAGGAAGGATAATAGATTTTTCAACTTCAGAAGTTTTTGGAAGTTATGCATTCAAACCAACTGAAGATACAGAAACAGTTGCCGGTAGTGCCGGTGAAGCCCGTTGGACATATGCTGTAAGTAAATTGGCAGGAGAGCATTTGGCTATGGCTTATTATAGAGAATTTATGTTACCTATATCTTCAGTACGGCCTTTTAATGTCTATGGTCCTGGACAAACCGGTGAAGGTGCTATACAAGTTTTCATAAAAAAAGCAATAAAAAATGAGGATCTGTGTATATACGGAGACGGAAATCAAATAAGAGCATGGTGCTATGTAGACGATTTTGTAGATTGTTTGATACGTTGTATTGAGAATCCAAAAGCAGTAGGAGAGTCTTTTAATATTGGAAATTCACGTGCAGTTTTAACGACATACGGATTAGCACAAACAGTATGCAGGGTTTTACATTCATCATCAAAGATAATATATAAACCTGCTCTTTCCGCAGAGATAGAATTAAGAATACCTTCTGTTGATAAAGCGTTTAATATCCTGGGATTTAAAGCAAAAGTTGATATTGATGATGGTATATTACGAACAGCAGAATGGATAGAAAGAAACTTACCATGATAAAGCTAGCTAAACCATATATTACAGAGGATTGTATTAATGATGTTATAGATGTTCTACGTTCTGGAAATTTTGTTCAGGGTAAAAATGTACAAAAACTTGAAGAAACAATAAAAGCATATTTGGGGGTTAAGAATGCGGTTGTTGTTTCTAGTTGTACTGCTGCATTACATTTAGCTTTGTTAACATTAGGAATAGGTCCTGGTGATGAAGTAATAGTCCCTGCATTTACATTTCCGGCAACAACTAATATGGTTGAATGTGTAGGGGCAAAAAATGTATTGGTAGATATCAATCTTGATGATTTTTGTATTAACACTTCTTTAATAGAAGGTGCTATTACCTCCAAAACAAAAGCCATTTTACCAGTACACGAGTTTGGTCAAGCTGCTAAAATGGATAAAGTTATGGAGATATCCGAAAAATATGGTTTAAAAGTTATTGAAGATGCTGCCTGTGCGCTTGGTACGGAATATAATGGTAAGAAGGTTGGTACATTTGGCGATATAGGTTGCTTTAGCCTTCATCCAAGAAAAGCAATTACATCTGGTGAGGGAGGAATACTTGTAACGAATAATGAGGATTTAACACATTCAATGAGTATACTAAGAAATCATGGAATAGAAAATCATACAGGATCAATTGATTTTGTGATTGCGGGCTATAATTATAGAATGACTGATTTTCAAGCGGCTTTATGTTTACCTCAGCTTGATATTATTGAACATATAATAGAGGAACGAATATGTCAGGCAGAAAATTACAATAATAATTTTAAAGAAATTAAAATCCTTACGACACCACACGTTTTTTCAGATCGTAAAATGGTATATCAAACTTACCATATTATTTTAGATAAAAAATTTGATAGAAATATTATCATAAAAAGATTAAAAGAGAAAGAGATAGAAACTAATTACGGTGCTTATGCAATAAATATTCTTTCTTATTACTCAAAAAACTATGGTTACAAACCGAATGATTATCCAAATGCGGTATTTGCATTCGAGCAAGGATTAGCATTACCAATTGGTATGCATGTACAGGGCTGTGATATTTTAAAAATTACGTCAGAATTAAAAGGTTTGTTATCTTAATCATGAAAAATAGATTATATAATAAATTCAGATCACTTATCTATAGTTTGATTTATGATAAAAAAAAGGAAAATAATCGATTTTTATCTTTACCTGATTATTTCATTGATAGATGGGAAAAAGCTCAATTAATGGGGTTTGGAGAAGGTACCTCGGTTTATGATTCATGTTTGGTATTAGGTGATGTATATATAGGAAAAAATACATGGATTGGCCCTTATACAATATTAGATGGTTCCGGAGGCGGGTTAACAATAGGCAATGATTGTGATATTTGCGCTGGGGTACAAATATATACACATTGTACTGTTAATCGAATTATTAAAGGTTTGGAGATGGAAAAAGCCCCTGTAACTATTGGGAGTAATGTTTATATTGGACCTAATGTAGTTATATCAATGGGGTGTCATATTGGAGATCGTGTAATTATTGGAGCAAATAGTTTTGTTAATAAAGATATACCTTCAAATACAAAGGTATTTGGAACACCAATAAAAATAATTGAAACAATAGAGTAAATATTTTGGGGAATAATATGATAAAACAATCATGTATAAGATGCATATATGATGAAACAATTCCAATGATACATTTTGATTCAAATGGTATATGTAATTATTGTCATCAATATGAAGAAATGGACAAACAATATCCGAAGGGAGAGGCTGGTAAGCAAATATTGAATAGTATTGTTGAAAAAATAAAAATTGATGGACGAAAAAATAAGTATGATGTAGTTATTGGTGTAAGTGGAGGTTGCGATTCTTCTTTTATGTTACATTTAGCGAAGCAATATAGTTTAAGGCCTCTTGCTGTTCATTTTAATAATACATGGAATTCTCATATTGCAAATGAAAATATACAGGTCATGACAAAAATATTAAATATAGATTTATTTACTATAAAAGTAGATGATAATGAATATAATGATATTTTCAAATCTTTTTTCAAAGCATCTGTACCGGAAATTGATACACCTTCTGATATTGGACTGGCAGCTACTCATTATATTGCAGCCGCAAAATATGGTATTAAATACATATGGGAAGGACATTCTTTTAGGACTGAAGGAATATCTCCTATGGGATGGTTCTATATGGATGCTAAATATATTGATTCTATTCAGAAAATATTTGGAACAAAGAAAATAAAAACTCTTCCTAATCTTTGGTTAGGTAAATGGATGAGATGGATGATATTAGATAAAATAAAAAAAATGAGACCTTTGTATTATTATGATTATGATAAAGAAGAGATAAAAAAAATGCTTCATGAAAAATATGGATGGCAATGGTATGGCGGACATCATATGGAGAATAAAACAGCATATTTTGCTAACAATTATTATTTACCAAAAAAATTTAATATTGATTTACGTTATTGTGAACTATCTGCTTTGGTAAGAAGTGGACAAATGACAAGAGATGCGGCTTTATTTGAAATAAAAAAAGAAAAACAATTTAGCATGGATATTCTTGATGAAATCAAAAATAAATTGCATTTTTCTAATTTTGAATTTTCTGAAATTATGAATGCACCAGTAAAATCTTATCGTGATTTTAATACGTATAAACAAGTATTTGAAAAATTAAAGCCTGTTTTTTGGTTATTATATAAATTTAATCTTGTAACAAAAAGTTTTTATGTAAAATATACTAATAAAGATGAAAAAAAAGGAAATTAAAATATTTATTGGTCTGTTAGAAGTCGCTGGTTATTTTAGTAGTTTGAATGAGGGTTTTCATGAGTTAGGTATAAAATCATTTTTTTTTCAATATTGGCATAGAAAATACTATAATAATGGAACATTATTTATGCGATGCTGTCAATTTGTTTCATCAACAAGGATGACTAATAAAATAATTAGTATTTTATTTTTTCCTATAGATTTATTTCTTAGGATGATTATTTTTTGTTGGGCCATTTTTTATTTTAATGTTTTTATCTATGCCTCTACAAGTACATTTTTTTGGTATAAAGAATTATGGTTATTGAAAAAAATGGGAAAAAAAATTATTTTTGTTTTTTTAGGAACGGAATCAAGACCTGATTACTTAAGTGGAAACATAATAAATGATTTATACTTAAAGAAAGATGAAATTAAGAATATAGAAGAATGTGTTAAAAATACGTTAATTAAGAAAAATAATATAAGTAAAATCGAAAAATATGCTGATATTTGTATTAATCATCCACCATGTGCTTTTTTTCAAACAAAACCATATATTAAATGGTTGTATATTGGTTTCCCTTTTTCTGAAAAAGAGATTAATAAAATAATAAAATATAAAAAAAAGAAACCTAATAGAAATGTGAATATTCTTCATGCTCCATCAAATCCAAAAACAAAAGGAACTAAAATTATTAGTGAAATAATAGGTAAGTTGAAAAATGAAGGAAAAAAAATTGATTATATAGAATTAATAGACTTATCAAACACCGAAGTGTTAGAATTAATAGGTAAATGCGATTTTGTTATAGATGAATTATATTCTGATATTCCTATTGGAAGACTTGGTGTTGAAACAGCTTTTGCAGGGAAGACAATAGTAAATGCTGGTTATTATGGTGAATTTATTAATAAAGATTATGATAAAGAGGTTATTCCACCTACAATATATTGTGAACCATCTAAAATTGAAAATGAAATAAGATTACTAATTTCTGATTATAATTTACGTAGTAAATCAGGAAAAAAAAATTATGAATTTGTTTTAAATAATTGGAAAGCTAAAGATGTTGCTAACAGATATATTAATATTATTAAAAATAATATACCAAAAATATGGTTTGGAGATCCATATGATTTACATTATATTTATGGTTATGGGCAATCAAAGGAGCAATTACAAAAAGTAATTGATGCAATAATATATAAAAAAGGTATAGATGGTTTTGGAATTTCAGATAAGCCATATTTAATAAAAAAACTCATTTTTAAATGTTAAGACAATTATTAAAAGATTCCATTATATACGGTATAGGAGGTATATTAACAAAAGGAATAAACCTGATATTATTACCAATTTATGTTAGAATATTAACACCTGAGGATTATGGAATAATAGATTTTTTATTGGTTTTTTTTACCTTAGCTGGTGTATTTTTTTCATTAGAAATATATCAAGCTATAGCAAGATATTATTGTGAATTTAATAATGAAAAAGAAAGGAAAGAAAATATATCCACAGCGTATTTATTTATATGTTTATCGTATTTCTTATTCATTTTATTAGTTATCCTAAATAGCAAAAAGATTACAGATATTTTTTTTAATGATTATACAGGCAACCAATTATCAATTGTTATTTCCATTGCTGCTCTTGCTACATATTTTAATGTTTTGTTTTCATTTTGTGGGAATATTCTTCGTTATAGTTTAAAAGCAAAGATATTTGCAATATGTTCATTTACTAATTCAATTTTAAATATTGCATTAAGTATAATTTTTGTAATATATTTAAAATTTGGAATTAAAGGTATATTTCTAGGACAATTAACGGGAAATATTATCTCTTGGTTAATGGCTTTTATTAATACTAAAGAAAGCTATTCGTTACATTTTGATATTAAGAAGCTAAAGACATTGTTAAAATTTAGTCTTCCTCTTGTACCATCAAGCATAGGAGTATTTCTATTATCCTATTTAGATAGAATAGTAATTAAGTATTACCTTACTTTATCTGATTTAGGTATTTATGGAGTAGCTAACAGATTTTCTTCAATTAGTATTTTTTTAATGATGAGTATTAGTACAGCTATAACCCCTTTAATATATGCTAATTATAAAAAAGAAAAAACAACAAATGAAATAGCAATTATTTTTTCTCTTTTATCCGGATTTATTATTGTATTCATTTCAGGTATTACTCTTTTCAGTAAGGAAATTCTTTATATTTTTACAGCTCCAGATTATTATAACGCCGCTTCCTTATTACCATTTCTTTTGTTAGCTGGTTTTTTATCTAAAATGTATGATTTTACTCCAGGCTTAGCTATAGCAAAAAAAACCAAGACAATAGCTATTATTTATTTATTAGGCGCAGCTATAACGATAACAATTAATGTATTGACTATTAAAATTTTTGGTATTTTTGCTGTCGCATGTGCTAATTGTTTTTCAGCTCTTTTTGTTTTCATTATTAATTATATATTTTCACAAAAATATTATAAAATATTATATAAAATAAAACCAATAATAATTGTTTGTTTAATAAGTATTGTTATAATAACTATTTCAAATAAAATAATTAATCAAATAACATTAGTTTCAATAATATTTAAAATGATTATCCTGTTTGTTATTTGTATATTGCCTTGTATATTTCATATAATTGATATTTCATATATTAAAAAAATAATTAAATTAATAATTTTTAGAAAATGAATATAATTACAATTATAGGTGCACGTCCACAATTTATAAAGTCTTCTGTTCTTAGCCGTTTTATTCATGAAAATAAATCTTTTGGAATTAATGAAGTAGTCATTCATACTGGTCAGCATTATGATAAAAATATGTATGATGTATTTTTCAAGGAAATGAATATACCTATGCCAGAGGTAGATCTAAAAATAAAATCTGGTAATCATGGAAAATCAACTGGATTGATGATTGGACAAATAGAAGATGAAATAATAAAAAGAAAACCAGATGCAGTATTAGTATATGGAGATACAAATTCAACTCTTGCAGGTGCTTTAGCTGCAAGTAAGCTGCATATACCAATTGCTCATGTAGAAGCTGGATTACGTTCTTTTATGATGATTATGCCAGAAGAACAAAATAGAAGATTAACTGATCATCTTTCAACTTGGCTTTTTTGCCCAAATAGAAATGCACTAGATAATTTAAGACATGAGGGAATTGTAGACCACAACGAGGCTAATATAAAACCATCTTCAGATAATAAAAGTGTATCAATTTCTGGTGACATAATGTATGACGCTTCGCTCTATTACAGAACAAAAAATCCTTTTCATACAGATGAAAAAGACTTTTTTTTATTAACTATTCATCGTGCAGAAAATACAGATAATGAAAAAAATCTTATTTCCATTTGCAATGCAATTAATGAATTATCTTCCTATAAATTTATTTTTCCTGTTCATCCACGTACAATGAAAATTATTAAAGATAAAAAAATATCATTATCTCATCACATAAAAATGATAAATCCTGTCGGATATTTTGAAATGATGGCTCTTGAATTAGCATGTAATGCTATTTTAACTGATTCAGGTGGTATACAAAAAGAAGCATATTTTTATAAAAAACCATGTGTTACATTGAGAGAATCTACTGAATGGGTAGAACTAGTTGAGGAAGGCTGGAATATTTTAAGCGGAGCTGATACGGAAAAAATAATTAATGCTGTTAAAAATTTGAGTATTCCAAGTAAATACCCATCTCTTTATGGAGATGGTAATTGTGCTAAATATATTTGTGATATTCTAACAAAATAATGTAATATACTACAATTTTTAGATTTAACAATAAAATGGAGAAAAATTTTGGCAAATAAGATAATTTTAAGAAAAATATTAGATAAAACAGTAAAAATAGGTGTTATTGGTCTTGGATATGTAGGGTTACCATTTGCAGTAACTTTTGCAAAAAATGATATTGATATTATTGGTTTTGAAAAGAATAAAGAAAAAGTAGACGCTGTAAACAATGCAAAAAATTATATTTGCGATGTATTGGATAAAGATCTAATAAAAGTTGTAAAAAAGAAAAAAAAACTAATTGCTACAACAGATTTTTCAAAAATAAAAGAATGCGATGCAATAATTATTTGCGTACCAACACCACTTGACAAATATAAAAAGCCGGATATGAGTTATATTGAAAAATCATGTATTGATATTGGTAAAAATATGAAAAGTGGAACTTTTATCTGCCTTGAAAGCACTACATATCCAACTACTACAGAATATTTTATTAAACCGATTATTGAAAGAGAAAAGGGGATGAAAGAGGGAAAAGATTTCTGGCTTTGTTTTAGTCCTGAACGAATAGATCCTGGAAATAAAAAATATAAAACGTATAATACGCCAAAAGTAGTTGGCGCTCTTGGTGAAGAGGCAAAAATAATTGCTGTTGCCTTATACAGCCTTGCAATAAAGCATTTACATATCGTGTCATCACCACGTGTTGCTGAGATGGTGAAAATACTAGAGAACACGTATAGGCTTATTAATATATCGTTAATTAATGAGATTGCATTACTTTCTGGTAAGATGAATATTAATATTTGGGAAGTAATAGAGGCTGCAAAAACAAAACCTTATGGTTTTCAAGCTTTTTATCCTGGACCAGGCATAGGCGGACATTGTATACCTCTTGATCCTTTTTATCTTGAACATATTGCAAAAAACTACAACTTTGATCTTTCAATGATACATACAGCAGGGGCAATAAATGATTTAATGCCATATCGAATGATGAATAAAATTGCGTTTGCTTTAAATAGGCAGAAAAAAGCTATGAATGGTTCAATTATTTTATTTCTTGGTATTGCATATAAGCCGGATATAGATGATGCTCGTGAAAGTCCGGCTTTGTTAGTAATGGAACAAGTTGCAAAAAAAGGGGCAAAAGTCTTATATCATGATCCTTATATACCAGAAGTTATTGATAATAGTGGAAATAAATATATTAGTTCAGATTTAACAAATAAATTAATAAAATTAGTCGATTGTGTTGTATTTACAACAAATCATAGTTGTTTTAATGCGAAAGAAATTAATAAAAAAGCTAAATTAATAGTAGATATGCGAAATGTATTGAAAAATATCGCTATTGAAGATGGTAAAGTATTTAAATTATGACAATATTAATTATTGCAAGTTATTTTCCTCCACAAAATTCAATCGCGTCCTTGCGTCCTTATTCTTGGGCAAAATGGTGGTCACGAGAAGGTCATAAAGTTACAGTTTTAACAACAACTTGCCCTAAACGAGATAGTGATTTAACCTTGGATTGTTCTGGATTTGAAATAATTTCATTACCAATACCAATTTTACATAACACTTCATCTTTTTATCACGAATCAATTGTTTATGACAAAAAAAATATTAAGAAATTATTATTAATATTTATTAAAAATATTTATACATCGTTTTCCCAAAAAACAGGCTGTTTTAACGCTTGTCGCTATCCTGATTTTCATGATTTATGGGCAAAAAAGGTAATAAAAAAAATTAACAGATTTTCGTTTGATTTAGTTATTTCAACAGGGTGGCCTTATTCTGTTCATAGGGTTGGTCTAGCAATGAAAGAAAGATATCCTTTAATAAAATGGATAGTTGACTGGCGTGATCTTTGGACAAAAAACCATTTATATAAAGGCTTAAAAATATTTTGGCCTTATGAAAATTATCTTGAAAATAAATTTAATAATAATGCTGATTTAGTAACAACTGTATCAGAACCATTAGCTGATATATTAAGAAGGAAAACAAAATCTCCTGTTGAAGTTATTTATAACGGGTTTGATCCAGATGATTTTATTATGATAAAAGATAAAAAACGTAAAAAAAATAGATCATTTAGTATTGTTTATACAGGTACAATATATAAAGACTTTCAGGATCCATCACCATTATTTAAAGCGGTTTCAAATTTAAAGAATAAATATTATTTAACTAATGATAGTTTAAAAATTATTTTTGCCGGCTCTAATGCTAATGTAAGTGATATTGCTGATCAATTTAATGTTTCTGAATTTTATTCATATTTAGGTTTCTTACCAAGAATAGAGGCATTGCAATTACAATATGATGCTGATTTGGTACTTTTTTTGGAATTTAATAATTCTACTATTCCTGGAATATTGTCAGGAAAAATATTTGAATATTTATATATAGCAAGAGAAATAATGGCAATAGGAATAAATGAAAATACAGCCGCTGGAAAGCTAATAAATGATACAAAATCTGGTTTTTGTTTCGGGACTGATGTGGATAAAATTGAAAAATATTTACTAAATAAAATATTATATAATAATAATTATATTTTAGAAAAAAATAAAAACCTAATTTTTGAATTTGAACGAAAAAAACAAGCAATGAATATATTAAATATATTTAAAAATGAAAAGAAAATAAAAAAAGGGATTTATCTAACATCAGAAAATTTATATTCAGAAAACGCAATGACAAGTGGTATAATAAAAAAAATATTTAACCAAATATATAGTATTAATAATTCTGGAAAATTATTTTGTAAGCCAATTATATTAACTAGGCCAAAATACAATCCAGTTTTATTATTTTTTTCTTATTTATTATTTGATATTTATAAAGAAATAAAAATAAATTATAATTGTGATTTTATCTATATAAGAAGAATATCACCAATTAATTACAGTTTTATTAAATTACTAAAAAAAATTAAAAATGAAAATAAAGATTGTAAAATATTATATGAAATACCTACATACCCCTATGATAAAGAACATAAAACATTACGTTCAAAAATAAATCTTTTCATTGAGAAGATGTTCAGATACAAATTAAAAAAATATATCGATAAAGTTGTTTCATTTAATAATTATATTCAAATATTTGGAATACCGACAATTAAGATAAAAAATGGTGTTAATTGTGATAATATTGAGGTAAGATCAATAGATAATAATAGTCAGCATATTAATTTTATTGCAGTTGCTCAATTTAATATTTGGCATGGATATGATAGAATAATTGAAGGGATTTATCGTTATTATAATGAAAATAATAAAAAAGAAAAAATATATTTGCATTTTGTCGGAGATGGACCAGAGTTAAACAGATATAAATATTTAGTAAAAAAATTTAATATTGATGAATATATAATTTTTCACGGAGCACTTTTCGGAAAAGAATTGACTAATGTATTTAATAATATAGATATTGCAATTGGTTCACTTGGATGTCATAGAATAGGAATATATTTATCTAGTCAATTAAAAAGTAGGGAATATTTTGCAAGAGGGCTACCGGTAGTTAGTTCAACAAAAATTGATATAGTACCATCAGATTTTGAATATTGCTTATATGTTCCTGAAAATGACAGCCCAATTGAAATAAATAATATTATTGATTATTATAAAAATATACTAAAATACAAAACAAATATTGAAATAACAAAAGAAATAAGAACATTTGCTGAAAAAACATGTGATATAATTAGAACAATGCAACCGATAATTAATTATTTTTCAGAATAGGAATTATTACTGTTGGATGTTTCAATAATAATAATAAATTATAATTCATTTATTATTACCAAAAATGCAATAGAATCAATATTTGTTAAAACCAATGACATAAATTACGAAATAATAGTAGTGGATAATAATTCAAAGGATGGTAGTGGTATTTTATTAAAAAAATATTTCAAGGAAAGAATAATATATATACAAAGTAATGAAAATATTGGATTTGGAAAAGCTAATAATTTAGCAATTAAGAAAGCAAAAGGAAGAAATATATTCTTCCTAAATTCTGATGTAATATTATTGAATAATGCAGTAAATATTTTATCTAAATATTTAGATAAAAATATAAATGTTGGTGTATGCGGTGGTAATTTATATGATAAAAACGGACTTCAAAATTTTTCTTTTTATCGTTGTTTGCCGTCAATAATGTTTGAATTAAATACTTTATTAGGATATTTTCCATTTAAAATCATGTATGGAAAAAATTTATACTTTAACAATACTGGTAGACCATTAAAAGTTGCTTATATTACCGGCGCAGATATGATGATAAAAAAATCTGTTTTCTGTAATATTGGTGGATTTGATCCAGAATTCTTTATGTACTATGAAGATACAGAATTAGTATATAGGTTAAGTAAAGCCGGATTTTATTCATATAGTGTTCCTGATGCATTAATGGTACATCTTGAAGGAAGATCTTTCAAGAATGAAATATCAAAAAAAATTGCTACTTTATCTGGACGTAAAATATATTATAAAAAGACACATAACTATTTAGAACAAGCAATTGTATTTTTAATTAGATCGTTAATAGTAATGTTTGGATTTATTATTGCTATTATTAAAAATGATAAAAAAAATTATTATTATTGGTTATCAGCATGGCGAATGATATAATTAATGAAAATATGTCATTAATTAAGAAATCAAAAAAAATTGTATATATGCAATGGCTTATTATTTTGGGGATATTTACAGAAAGATGGTATGAATTAGCTATTTTGTTATTGGTAAATATCTTAATTGCATTTTTTAATGTAAAACGACTTAGTATTTCAAAAAATATATTATTTATAGCAATTATTATTTCTATATATTCAATAATAATAATTAAATAC
>WRNS01000006.1 GCA_009776495.1 Methanobrevibacter sp.
TTAGTATTATTATTATTTTGTTTTTGTTTTTAATATTGTATTAATTTAACAAATTCTATAAATACCATTGAAATTCATTTATCAAATTCAAAAATACCTTTTAAATTAGTTCTTTTTTTAAAAAATATAATTTAATTGATAAAATGCAGATTCATATCCAAAAAAATTTAACTATTTTTAAGATTATTAGAACTATCGAAAATTTTTTATAATGTTTTAACCATATACAATATAATCTATGAATTGACAATTTTTTAATATGAATATATAAAAATTATCAATATTTTTAATGAAAACTAGATTTATTCAAAAATTATTTAATAATAATTAAATGGGAAAAATAATTAAACAGAGAAAAATAATTTAACGGAGAAAAATTATGAATGTTAACATTGATTTATATTATCAAAAAAGAGAGGATATTTTTGAAAGAATCCATAATGCATCAAACGTTGAAAAATTAGCTATGGCTACTTTAATGGCTTGTTTAACTGGATTATTAGCTCAAATAGTATTACCACTCCCTTGGACTCCAGTTCCCCTAACTGGTCAAACTTTTGGAGTTTTAATTGCTGGATTATTCCTTGGAAAAAGATTTGGAGCTTTGAGTCAGATTATATATATTCTTGGAGGAATTCTAGGAATAAGTTGGTTTGGTGAGATGACAAGTGGATTAAGTATTTTCCTTGGTCCCACCTTTGGATACTTTATAGGATTTATATTGGCAGCTGCATTTATTGGACACTTTGCAGAAAAATATGCTCAAAGTCGAAAATTCAAAAAAATGTCTTTGATAATGTTAACAGCTAGTTTTGGATGTATATATATACCAGGAGTAATTTGTTTAGGGATTTGGATGTATTTAGCCCAAGGTACTTTTCCAAGCATTATGTCATTAATTATCATGGGTATTGCTCCATTTATCTTTGGAGATTTACTAAAAATATGGGCTGCAGCTACATTTTCAAAGGTTGCCCTGCCTAAATAAAAGTTTAATAAATCCTAAATTAAATTTTGCATAATAATACCAAATATTTTATTAAATAACATCTTTTATTTATTTTTTAATTTACTTTTTTTTCTTAATTTTATTAAAGTTCGATTATAATAGCTATAATATTTGAAATGACGTTGATGTTTATGGATGATGAAAGTTATTTAGTTACTCTACGAGCCCATCATTTACTCTGTTTACAAGGATATCAAGGTTATGGATATGATGAAAGATTTAAGGTAAATTTAGAAAAAAAACTTAAAATCTTAAAAAATCATAATACCAAGGTTATTGTTTCAAGTTCTCCAGATGATCTTTGTGAAAAGTGCCCAAATTTAAAAGAAAACATTTGTGTTGGAATTGGAAAAAGTTTTAGAGAATCGCTGTTAAATAATGAAAAAATAGTCAAAAAGGATTTAGCTATCTTAAAAGAAATTAAAATTAAATCAAAAAAGAAGTATTCATTTAAAGAACTCATAAAAATTGTTAACAATGTTTTTACAGGGAAAAATCAATTAAAATATATTTGTAATGATTGTCAATGGACCAATGAGTGTTTATGGTATCAATCTAAAGAACTATAAATTCACAAAAAATATATAAAACTATTTATTATAAACTAAATCATTATAGAAAGTTATTTAATTAATAAAAAAATAATAATAAATTTCAATTAATCAACCAAGTTTAAAAACATTGATTTGTTTTGAAAAGATTCATGAAAATAAATAATATTAAATAAATGAATAAAATATATAACCAATACATTTAAATATAACTTTAGTTAAAGTTAAAAATGCTAATAATTTTGGCTAATAGATTGGAATTAGCTATTTATTAGNTATTTCACNTNTGAATTATCTTTAAATTANCAATTATTGTAAGTAGTTCATCAAAGTGTTTATAGTCCCGTAGGGTAGTGGTAATCCTTCTAGGCTTTGGACCCGGAGACGGCGGTTCGACTCCGCTCGGGACTATTTTAATTTCTTTTTTTATCAAAAAAATACGCATTTTAATCTTATGAAATCACTGTAAATTACATATATTCATTTCTGAAATAATTATAAAAAAAACATAATTTAATCCTCTAAAAATAATTATTAAAAAACATAATTTAATTTCCTAAAATAGTTTTTTAAAACATTAAATTAATGAAACTCTTTTTTTAAATTAATAATTATTGAGTGTAATCATGGAAAAGTTGCTTATATTAGGAATCAATACTCGAGCAATAGTAAATTCTGCACTTAAATTAGATTATATTACTTATTCTAGAAGCTATTTTTCAACTTTGGATTTTAAAGAACCACATCAGGAAAAGCATATCTTAAAACAAAGAAAAGGAAAATCTTGCCAAGATTTTGAAACTAATTATAGCTTTGAAAAACTTCTAAAATTATCCAAAGAAATAATGGAGGAAGTGGATCATATAATATTATCTGCTGGCATCTCCCCCCTTGACTTTAAGGGAGAATTTAAAGAGTTTAAGAAAAAAATTATTGGAAATCACTCTACTGAAAATATTGAGGATAAGTACAAATTTTACAAAAAAATTAAAAATAAATTTTTAACACCTAAAACATTTAAGTTGAGTTATGAAAATATATCTGAAGCTGAAGAGATAGCTAAACAACATGAGGATATGGAATTTATTATAAAACCCCTTCAAGGATCTGGTGGGTATGGAGTTAAATATTTAAATTATGATAAGGAAAATGAATTTAAAGCTATTGAATTTGGAAGTGGAAATTTTCATCAAGAAAATTCTGACCTTCTAAATTTAGATGATCAATATCTTCATCAAGAAAAATCTGACTTTTTAGTTCAAGAATTTATTCATGGTCACAATATAAGTTCATCGGTTCTTGGAGTGAAAAATGAAGCTAAGTCTATTATCAATAGTAAAATCCTAAGTGAATTAGATTTTGGAATAAAAAACAGTTTCAAATACTGTGGAAACATAGTTCCCCTTGATATAAATACATTGAATAAATTTAACTCTGATGAATACTATGTTCCTGAAAAAATGATGAATTCAAAGGATATTAATGAAATTTCTGAAGAGATAATATCTAATTTCAAATTAATAGGATCCAATGGAGTGGACATGATAATTAACAAGGAAGGTATTCATATCATTGAAATTAACCCACGATTCCAAGGAACATACGAACTTATAGAAAACGTTTTAAACATCAACCTATTAGAAGCTCATATAAAAGCATGTAACAATGAGTTAATCAATATTGCTAAACCAAAAGGATATTCCATAAAAAGAATTGTTTACTCAAAAGAAAAAACACTTGTTGGAAACCTAGCTATTAACAATGTATATGACATTCCTTATGAAGGAGTAATTATTGAAAAGAATCAACCTTTAGCTACAATAATTACTCATGAAAACCAAGTCAATAAAGCTATTCGTGAACTAGAAATAGCTAGTGAAAATATGGATAAGAGGATAACTCTGATGAATAAAAAAAGTTAGAAATGAAAAAAGAATTTATTAGCTGATTTGTGATTTTTTTAGCTCAACAAATCATGGAAAAATAAATTAAAAAAAATAAAAAAAATAATTTAAATTATTCCAACTATTAGTAAAATAAAAATTATAGTTCCAATGGTTATTAATATAGTTGAAGTAATCATAGCTCCAGTAATGAGTAAATATAACTTAGCTTTTTTATCTGGATCTTTAAAATACTGTTTAAAAGGGTCACGCTTCATTTTCTACACTAAATGTATTTTTTAAGTATTTTTAAATGAGTAAATAAATTAAATCATAATATATGATATGATATAATTAAAAATTAGTTATATATAAATGTTATAATTTTTTTTAAAAAAATAATTACCTTATCATGATTTTTCATGAAAAAAAATAATTTTTTTTTCAATAAGTTAAGATAATATTGAAAATTATTTAAAAAAATTTTATTAATCTTAAAACTATTTTTTTAAACAAAAAAAGAATTAAATTAAAAAATTTAGAGCATTAGCTAATTATTATAAAAATAAAAAATAAAAAGAAAATTATCTAAAGACATGATTAAATCAATTAAAAATACCATATCTACAAAGATAATTCTTTAAATTAATTAATGATTTTTCTAGGATTTAAAAAAAAAACTAGAAAATCTTTTATTTCCTAAATTTAGATTCAAAAACATTGATTTCTAGGTCTCTTCAGCGCTCATTGAAGATTTTATCATTTTCAACCTGACGAAATTTTCTCTTTCCATTTCTTCAAGTCGCATTTCGATAGATTTAACGGTGTTCTGTATTCTTGGAATCATAATATGTTCCAAAGCATTAACACGACGTTTAGTAGATTCAATTTCCGCAGCTAAAAGATAAATTGTTTTTTCAATCTCACCAAGCTCAATGATTAGGGAAATAGACTCTTCAAACTTTCGAGCTGCTTCATCTAATCTTACAGAAGTATCTGCAAAACTGTAACCACGATCAACTAAAGTCCTAGAATCAATTTTTGAATCAATTAAAGGAACTGAAACACCCATAATACTTCTAGAATCAAAATCCACTTCAACAGATTGATTAACAGATAATGCAGCTTTTTGAACAGCTAAATCACCCATAATAATTTGTGCTGCTGTTAAATTTTCATAAGCTTCTTTTAGTGTTGACTCAGCATTACCTCGAGAGCCTTTTACTCTATCTAAAATATCAAAGAATTCTTTGATTAATGCATCACGTTTTTCTTTAAGTAAGCTATGACCTTTAACAGCGAGTTTTTCCCTGTCTTTAAGTTTCAATAACTCCATTCGAGTAGGGTTAATTCCTTCGATTGTTTCTTGTGCCATTTTATCCTCTCATAATGAAGAATTAAATAGATATTATTCATTTTCTGGAAGATATTTAGGAATATGTTCTTCTCTAACCCGTTTGAGTTCTGATTTTGGAAGAATGCTTAATAATTTCCAACCAAGATCCAAAGTTTCCTGAATAGACCTATCTTCATCCTTAGCTTGAGTAATAAATTGTTTTTCAAACTCATCAGCAAATTTTAAAAATTTCTGATCTCGTTCTGTAAGAGCTTCTTCACCAACAACAGCAACTAAATCTCTTAAATCACGTCCTTCTGCATATGCAGAATAAAGTTGATCTGAAACACCACTGTGATCTTCACGAGTTCGCTCTTCACCAATACCTCCACTCATCAAACGAGATAAAGATGGAAGTACGTCAACAGCAGGATAAATACCCTTACGATGAATATCCCTGCTTAGAACAATTTGTCCTTCCGTGATATATCCAGTTAAATCAGGAATTGGATGAGTAATATCATCCTGAGGCATGACCAAAATAGGCATCTGAGTAATTGAACCTTCTAAACCAGCAATACGTCCTGCACGTTCATATATTCCAGCTAAATCAGTGTACATGTATCCAGGATAACCTCTTCTTCCAGGTACCTCATCACGAGCCGCTGAAATTTCCCTTAAAGCCTCGCAATAATTGGTTAAATCAGTTAAAATAACCAACACATGCATATTTTGCTCAAAAGCTAAATATTCTGCAGTAGTAAGAGCCATCTTAGGAGTAATAATCCTTTCAATAGCAGGGTCATCCGCTAAATTCATAAAAACAGTTACTCTTTCAAGTGCACCAGTTCTCTCAAAATCATTCATGAAAAAATTAGCTTCTTCGTGAGTAATACCCATAGCTGCAAATATAACTGCAAACTCTGTTTCTTCACCAATAACTTTTGCCTGTCTTGCAATTTGNGCAGCTAANTCATTGTGAGGTAAACCAGANCCTGAAAAAATTGGTAATTTTTGACCTCTTACTAAGGTATTCATTCCATCAATGGTGGAAATACCAGTTTGAATAAATTCTGCNGGAAATTCACGAGCAGAAGGATTCATTGGACTACCATTAATATCTAACTCCTTATCAGGAATTATCTCTGGACCACCATCCATAGGTTTACCAGTNCCATCAAAGATACGACCTANCATATCTAAGGAAACGCCAATTTTTGCAGATTCCCCAGTAAATCTAGTTTTAGTAGTTTTAGTGTTTAAATCATCTGTTCCTTCAAAAACCTGAATAACAGCTACATCTTTTCTAACTTCAAGAACTTGTCCTCTTCTATGTTCCCCATTTGGTGTTTCAATTTCTACTATTTCATTATAAGCAACACCTTCTACTCCTTCAACAATCATTAAAGGACCAGAAACTTCGGTAACCGTGGTGTATTCCCTTGTTTTAATATTAGAATTCATTTTTTACACCTCACTACATTGTTTAACAATTGTCTCTTGAATTTCTTTCACCTTTGCTGGGAATTCATCTTCAGGGACAAACTTCATTCTACCAATTTCTTCTTTAACTGATAATGCTATAATATCTTTAGAGTCAGCTCCCCGTTCAAGAGCAGTTATAGCTTCTTTTTGGAAAATCAAAATGGTTTTCAACATTTCAAATTGTTTTGAAGGAGAACAATAAGTATCTACTTCATGATAAGCATTTTGCTGCAGGAAGTCCTCACGAATCATTCGAGTAGTTTCAAGAGTAATTTGTTCACTTTCAGGAAGTGCATCTGGACCTACTAATTGAACAATTTCTTGAAGTTCGGATTCTTTTTGCAGGAGAACCATAGCTTCATCCCTAGTGTCTCTCCAACCTTCACCAGCATTGGTATTCCACCAGTCCTGAACACTATCTACATAAAGTGAATAACTTTGTAACCAGTCAATTGAAGGGAAATGACGTTTATCTGCAAGAGATGCGTCTAATGCCCAAAATACTTTACAAATACGTAAAGTGTTTTGTGTAACTGGTTCAGATAAGTCCCCACCAGGAGGAGATACCGCACCAACAACAGAAACAGATGAAACTTTACTTTCACTTCCAACAGTGTTAACTCTTCCAGCTCTTTCATAAAATTGAGCAAGTCTTGAAGCAAGATATGCAGGATATCCTTCCTCACCAGGCATTTCTTCAAGTCTTCCAGAAATTTCCCTCATAGCTTCAGCCCAACGTGAAGTAGAATCGGCCATAAGAGCCACATCATAACCTTGGTCACGGAAATACTCTGCAATAGTGATTGCAGTATATACACAAGCTTCTCTTGCTGCAACAGGCATATTAGAAGTATTAGCTATAAGAACAGTCCTGTCCATTAAAGGGTTTCCAGTTTTTGGATCTTCTAGCTCAGGGAACTCCAAAAGTACCTCAGTCATTTCATTTCCACGCTCTCCACAACCAACATAAACAATAATATCTGCATCTGCCCACTTAGCTAATTGTTGTTGTGTAACAGTCTTACCAGAACCAAAAGGTCCAGGTATAGCTGCTGCACCTCCTTTAGCAACTGGGAAGAAAGTATCTTGTATTCTTTGACCTGTAACCAAAGGTACATCAGGATCAAGTTTATTGATGTAAGGTCTTCCTTTTCTAACAGGCCATTTTTGAAGCATTTGAAGTTTTTTAACTCCTTCATCGGTTTCAATTTCTGCAATATCTTCGGTTACTGTAAATTCACCACTTGAAACAATACTTTTTATGGTACCTTCCATTGTTGGAGGAACTAAAATCTTTTGAAGTACAGAAGAAGTTTCTTGAACTTCTCCAAGAACATCTCCACCTTTTACTGTATCCCCCACTTTAGCTAAAGGTTTAAAGGTCCATTTTTTATCTTTATCAATAGAAGGTACATCAACCCCTCTTTCAATAAATGAACCAGTTTTTTGCATAATAACTTCAAGTGGTCTTTGAATTCCATCAAAAATGGACCCAATTATACCAGGTCCAAGTTCTACCGACAACGGTCCACCAGTACTTTCTACTATCTCGCCAGGTTTTAACCCAGCTGTTTCTTCATAAACCTGAATGGTTGCAGTATCTCCCTCAAGCTCGATAATTTCTCCAATAAGCTTACTGTCACCTACCTTAACCATTTCATACATTTGAGTTCCTCTCATCCCATCTGCGATGATAACAGGCCCTGCAACTTTAATAATATTTCCTTCAGCAATCATTTAACCATCTCTACCCCAATAACTCTTTTAATAAGTTCACCCATAGGATCACTATCCCTCTCAGATGAGCCAGATTTATCTGGTATTTCAATAATCATTGGTAATACATCGGATCCAATTCTTTTTTCAATATATTCACTAATTTTTTCCGCTATTTTTTCTGTGATAATAATAACAGAAATTTTATTCTCAATTAATTCATCAAGTGCTTTTTCTGCTTCTTGGTTTGTTTTTACAATTCGACCTTCCTTAAGTCCACCAAGTTGAAAACCAGTAACAGTATCTATATCTCCAATAACAGCTACAGATGATTCCATATTACCACTCCTTCAGTTCAAAAATTAAAACAATGAAAGATCTAACAATATCTTGAAAATTTTTATATGTGGGAGATTTCAAACTAACATCTCCTTAATTTCAGATATTGGAAAGTTAACTTCTCTTTTAACCCTGATAATTATTTTTAAATTCTTAATTTCTCTTTCTTTTTGGCTTAAATATCCTAAGATTGGACCTATTCCTAAGGGTTTTCTCATAGATAAAGATTTAGCATTTTCAATAAGATATTCATCTAAAGCCTTTTCAAATACAGATATTGAACCATCTTCATTATATTTTGATAAGGAATCTCCAAGAATTGAAGCATAATCAGTGCCTTCTAAACTAGAAATAACTCCAGCAACATCTTCAGATTCCATCAAATCTTTTAGTTTCCACTCTCTTAATTGATATCCATCTTTAATCATATATGGACTAAGTTCATCGAAAGATAATCCATCAGCTTTTGATCTAATAATTAATTTAAGATTAGCTACATCTACCTGGTCACCAATATAAGAATATAATATCTGAGAATTTTCATCAGAAGGTACTCCAGAAGATTTCAATAAATTTTCTAAATAATATTTATCTAAAGCAGATTCTAATGGTAGAATCATCTTTGATTCTTCATATTCAGGAAGTGCGCCTTCAAGAACAGAGGAATATTCTGTATTATCTAATCCAGCAACAACATCAGTTACAGTATTTGCATCAGCTAATTGTTCAATTTCAGAAAAAAGCCTTCCTGCAGGAATTAAAAGATTATAAGTATCATCTTGATTCATTCCCATTTTTTTAGCAGCTAATAAGCTTTTAATATTGTTGATATCAGATTTTTTAGCTAATATTTGAAATGCATCTTGAATATCTTCAGGAGCTAACTTGGAAATTAAATCATAAGTTTCTGCAAGTTGAATATCTAACGCTTTTTCTAATGGATAATCATCTAAATGGTTAGCATAATCTGGAAATCCTCTAAGATAATTTGTGATTTCATCAATATTACTAGATTCAGCTATTTCAGAAAGTTGTTTTTCATCAAATAATCTTCCTTTTCTAGCTCTAACTCTTGTAATAGGATTGAGATAAGGATAAATTTCTAACACTGGTCTGCTTGCAATAATAACGACAATTGCACCTACAATAACAACTGCAAGAACAGCGAAAACAATTACTGTTTCTTGAGAAACGCCAAATTGACTTATTAATGTAGTAATTTCATCAGCCATATTTTATCTCCCTATTTGAATAAAACCTTAGCAACTTCAGATCTTAAAGTTTTTTTAAATCTCAATATCCTAGATTCTATAGTATTGTTAACTTCTATTTCTCCATTTTTAGTTTTTAATATAGCTCCACCAATGGTATTAATAGAATCTCCCCAAGTTAAACTTGTGTCTTTTCCAGTTACAGAACTAATATCATTAGCTATGGAATCAAGATTAGTGATTTTTGATTTATCTTGTTCTTTAACTTGAACAATTACGTCTCCTCCACCAATTTCAATAGCTGCTTCTCTAATCATTTTAGTTAAAGCATTTACATATTCATCAGTAGTGGAAGAAGCTATTTTTTCTAACTCTTCATTTGCTTTAGTAAATGTTGCTTCTATTACTTCTTCTCTTGCCTCTAATTCCATTCTCCTAGAATTCATCTTAGCTTCAGATACTATTTGCTGATATCTCATATCAGATTGCTTTTTTGCACTATCCAATATATTACTCTTTTCAACTTCAGCTTGTTTATTTCCATTATCATTAATAGAGTTAACTTTCGCTTCAGTTTCTTGGATAATTATATCAGCTTTAGTCTGAGCTTCGGATAAGATATTAGAAACAATTTTTTCTGCCCCAGAGCTCATTTAATTGACCTCCACCTAACCTAAGATTCCGCCGAATACCATAAGTAAGATAGCTATTAAAAATCCATAAATAGCCTGAGTTTCTGGTAATGCAGAGAAAATAATACCTTGAGCAAACATACTTTTATCTTCAACAACCGCTCCTACAGAGGATGCTGCAGTTACACCTTGTCCCATACCAGAACCAAGACCAGCAAATCCAATAGCTGCTCCTGCACCAATAGCAACTAAACCAACTGTTGTTGGAAGACCAGCTCCTCCACCAAGTAAACCTGAAAATACAAGTAACAAGATAGCTACTAAGAAACCATAAATAGCCTGAGTTTCTTCTAATGCAGCGAAAATAATACCTTGAGCAAACATACTTTTATCTTCAGCTACAGCTCCAACACTTCCAGCTGCAGCAATTCCTTGACCTAAACCTGATCCTAAACCAGCAAATCCAACAGCCACTCCTGCACCAATAGCTGCAAGAGCAGTACCTAATGCAATTTCTACTGCCATATTTTTATCTCCTAAATTTTTATTAACTTAATTTTAATTTATTTTCTAAAGTTTTTAATTTATGTTTTTTATAAAAATAATTAAATTGAGATTATCTTATAAAATTTTTATTTTTAATCTTTTAACTTTGTGTAAACTCTCTTTGATTGGAAAGCATTGAATAAGTTTTTTCCACCTTTAAAAAATTGAGCGAAAAATTCAACAAAATTCAAACGAAGACCAGCGATAAATGCTCCTAATGCTTGGAATAAGAAATTAAATAAATGTCCTCCAAGGAATACAATTATTGAAGCAATTAAAAGAATTACTGGCAATATTCCGTCGATTTGACCTGGTAAAACCATTTCAGTTAGAATATTTACAGTCATTGCAAATCCACCAGTAGCTAAACAAAGAGCTAAAAGACGAGCAAATGATGCCAAGTCCCCTATAAATGAGAATACATCCATTATTCCATAAGCTCCGCCACCATACAAAAGTAGCCCCAAACTAACAATAAGTAAGGCTCCACCAATATATGTGCCAATCATTCCAATAGCTGGAACTAACATTCCTATAGCTAAAAGTACAATACCTGCTTCTAAAACGAACCATACAATCTGTGAAGTTAATGCTTCTTTTTTATCTCCAAACTTCCAATTGTTTATTACACCCAAAAGGAATCCAATATTAAGGTATATTATACCACAAGCAATTGCCATAAGCAGTATATTTTCTGGATGGACAAATGCATCTATTGCAGGAATAACAGTAGGAAGAGGTATACCGAAAAACCTTGGTAAGAAATCTCCTATGAATCCTCCAGTTAAAAGACCCAGAATTATCGTCCAGATTGCACACATCATAAACACTGTTCCAAAATCTTTAAAGGTCTTATTGACTTTACCAATACCTCTTGCTACAATAAACCCAATAATCAGGTAAATAATAGCATAAAAGGAATCTGTTAAACAAAAACCAAAGAAAAATGGTAATGTAATAGATAGGAACACTGTAGGATCAATTTCACCATATTTTAAAGGACCATACAGGTCTGTAATAAATTCATAAGATCGAGAATATCTATTTGTATCATGCTTAACTGGAACATTCTCATCACCAAACTCAGCATCAGAATCTTCAATGACAGAATTTCCTTCACTAACATCCTCAATTATTTTTTTAGCTTCTTCAATCTCTTTTAAAGGAACCCATGCTTCAAGCATAGTTGTTTTTTCTGTTTGTCCAAAAGCTGCGAAAATCTCATTTCGTTCTTTTTCAATTTCCAATTGTTCTTTCAAAACTAATATATCATCATCCCATTTATTAGCTACTTCCTTTAGCTGTGCTAAAGTTTGGGATCTTTCTTTATTAATTTCTTTGAGTCTATTTTCAGCATAGCTAATGACTTCATTAGGTTTTCCTTTTACTTTTTCAACATCATACTTTTCAAATTCAAACTGTCTAAGTAAGGAGTAAATATCCTCCCTATACTCATTTAACGTTATAATAATAATAGTTTCATTAATTTTATCTTCATCTAGTTC
Organism: Methanobrevibacter sp.; assembly: GCA_009776495.1. Lineage (GTDB taxonomy): Archaea > Methanobacteriota > Methanobacteria > Methanobacteriales > Methanobacteriaceae > Methanorudis. The sequence continues at coordinate 12,214 of WRNS01000006.1, forward strand.
TTCTAATATTAACAATTTATCTGTTATAATATTAGCTTCTTTTTTAAATTTCAATGCAGATTCAACATTAATCCTTCCCAAAAAAGATGAAGTATACTTGGTATCAGTTAAAAGAGCTAAATCAATGTCAAAATTAGTTAATTCATTAGCTAAAATCTTATTTGATTCAAGTTCACTTTTTTCAGTGTCAAGAGTAGACAATTTTTCTTCTAAGATTTTTGTCTGTGACTCTACTTTTTCTAGAATAGATTCTGCTCGGGATATTAAGCCATCAGTATCTATATTTTCCACTTCTTTTTTTGCTGGAATATCTGGTTTTACAAAAGACATCACCATGTCTTTTATACTAACTTTTTCAGTTAAAACATCCCCAAAAGTTTCAGAAATACCTGTTGTTTTCATAAGAAGGGATGAAATTTTTCCAGTATTAGGACTTGCTTTTGAAGGTTTTAAAACTTGTTTCCACTTAGGATCTTGTTGAATGCTCTCTGAAATATCATTAATTTGAGCAATACCCTGTTCATGAAGTGCAGCCACAACATCATTTGAGTATTGATCTAATGTTATTAGTTTAAGCTTACGCATTTTTGCTGTTTGGAACATTCATCTCACACTATAAAATATTTTCAACAATAATTGAAGCAGCTTCATCAACATTGCCCATAGATTTGTTTTTAATAGTATTCACATCTTGTTCGGCCTTAGTTGTAATAGACTTGGCTTCTTCTTTTGCATTTTCTTCTGTTTTAAAAATAGTTTCTTTAGCTTCTTCATTAGCTGAATCTTTAGCTGAATTAACTAACTCACCAGATTTTACTTCAGATTCTTCAATCATTTCTTTTGATTTAGATTTAGAATCTTCAATTAACTGATCAGCATCGTTTTCAGCTTTTTTTATTAAAGTAATAGCTTCCGATATCGCTGTCATAATTATCACCATGGTAGATAAAAAATCTATTTTGCATTATATATATCTTTTACTATTTGATTCTTATGAGCATGAAAAATCATTTGATAATAGCATGACAAATCAATTATTAATAATTTTCATAAATGATTTGAATTATATTCACAAAAACAAATGATTCAATAAAACTAACTAAAACAAATGATTTCTATGAACATTTCATCAAATAATTTATAAAAAAAAATAATTATAAAAAAATAATTCAAAATAAAAATAAAAATTATAAAAAAATAAAAAAAATTACAAAAAAGTTTATTATGAAAAAAATGAAATTAATTAGAAATTAAAACTATTTTGGAGTTTTATAGAAAAACTTTAATAAACTTTTAGGTAATTTTCTCATATAAGCTAAAATTGATAAAATAACTAATACTAATCCAATTATCATTAGTATAGCTAAAGATTTTATTAAGATAAAACCTACAGCTGCAAATATTATTCCTTCGCAAAATAAAAGTGACTTATTCCATTGGGGTTTAATAAGAACTAAAGGATAAGCTACTGCAATCAGTATTAAAACTATACTTGTAGCTATACTTACATCATCTAAAGTACCAAAGCCAAAAAATGGAAGCATTGCCCAACTAAGCATGATAAAGAAAAATATTATAGAAAATTGCTGAATTCTAGTTGTTTTCATGAAATCTCTCACATAATTGTTCAAATCAAATTTTAATG
>WRNS01000007.1 GCA_009776495.1 Methanobrevibacter sp.
TAAAGCAACTATTCCTGAAATGACACCCGCCATTATTATTTCAAAGTATTTAGCCAAAAATATACCTTCTCTTTATTATTTTTTCTAAAACTATTTTGTATATATTTAAATATTTTTTCATATAAAAATAATTTCATTAAAAAAATTAATAAAAATTATCTCTTCAATAATAATAATAATAATCAAAAATAAAAAAAAATTATCTCTTTAATAAAAAAAATAAAAAAAATAATCTCTTTATAAAAAAAATAAAAAAATTAAAAAAAACATATTAAAAAAAAATAAAAAAAAATAATGGGATACATGATTTAAAAAACTGGAAATAATCTTTTAAAAGGAGCAACACTATGAAGGAAGAAACATTCGAATATGGAAATACACCACAAATGGCTGATGCATACAAAAATGCACAAAATACTTTTAAATACTTTTGGCGAGAACTGTACTGGGAAAATTGTAGGATTGTCCCAGGTCATGATTTGACTATTGTGAAAGTTGAATTTACTCAGGAAACAATGAAGGAATCTACTCAGGAAACAATAAAGGAATACATGTGGATTGGAGATATTGACTTTGATGGTATTCATGTTAAAGGTACTTTGCTAAATGAGCCCAATGAATTAACAAATATAAAAGAAGGGGATTCTGTTGAAATTCCTCTTTCAAAAATTGCTGATTGGATGTTTTCAATAGATCAAAAGGTGTATGGAGGTTTTACAGTTCAAACTATCCGTTCAGAAATGAACGAAAAAGAGAGAGAAGAACATGATGATGCATGGGGCTTAAATTTTCAAGAGCCAGATGAAGTACTCATTGTTTATGACCAGGAGGAACATCCAGAAAATTTAATTGAACATCCTATGAGTAGGGATATGAAAGAAGAGTGTAAAAAATACTTATCAGAAAATCCTAAGGAATTAGAAGTAAAAGATGAATTGGGCTACACAGCACTGCATATTCAAGCTATTGCAGGAAATAAAAGTTGGATAGAAGCTTTATTGGAAATGGAATCTGATATTAATGCAAAAACGAATGATGGATATACAGCATTGGATTTTGCTCAAAAACTTGAATGGGAGCATATTATCCCTATTTTAAAAAAATATTAAGCTAAATTGAGTATAACAGGTCGTTGACTTCACAATTTGTTGTTTACTGTTCAGTCCCCAGATTTATCCCTTGATTAAAAATACTATCTTAAAAAATCCGAACAAAATGAATTAAATAAATAAAAAATTTTTTCAAAATAAAAATAAATAAATAAAAAAACTAAGAAGCCTTAGGGGGGATTCGAACCCCCGGCCTATACCTTACCAAGGTATCGCTCTACCAGCTGAGCCACTAAGGCAGATTATAATAAATAAAAATATTTTTCAAAAAATATGCGTTCTAAAAAGTTTTTAAAAAGATTTATTTCATTTGTAATAGCAAAAAGGATTATTAAAGTGCAGGGGAAGGGATTCGAACCCTCGAAGGCCTTTGCCAGAGGATCTTAAGTCCTCCCCCTTTGGCCGCTCGGGCACCCCTGCATATATTACTTGAACATTTTTACACTTGTATTTATGACACAAGTATAGCTTCCATACAACAAGATTACTTGAACACTATAGTATTTAATCTTAACGGTAATTATAAAAAAATAAAAATTTTTTTTTAATGAAACTTATTTCACTTAAATTATCAATAATTACTAATAAAAACTTAGAAGCAAATAAACATATAAATATTATAAAGTTCATATAATTATATTATAGTTTCTATAGCTACGAATGAATTATTGATTTAAATTTTATCAAACTGATTTCTATTGGAAAGATTAATTAATTAAAATTATATGAAAAAGTAAATGTTTTTTCAATAATATAGTCAATAGTATTATATAGATTTTTTTTAAATTAGGGGTTTACTATGAAAATAAATATTTCAGACTGTGGAATTTGTGAATCTTGCATCGAAGTTTGTCCACAGGGCATAATTAAGAAAAAAGGATATAAAGTAGTGATTCAAGAAGGATGTGATGAATGTGGTGAATGTATGGAAGTTTGCCCAGTTGGAGCTATTCAAAGTGAAGATAAAGAAAAATAATTATTTGAATAAATTTTAATTAATAAAAATTTTAATTAATAAATTTTTTGAAAAGGTATTTATCAAAACAAATTTTTAAGAAAAATCATTAATTAAATAAATAGGAAGCTAATTAATCAAAGCTAAATTATTTATAAAATTATAATAATAATTACTTTCATGAAATTATCTTTTAAAACCATAAGGGAAAAATATGAAAAAGATTAAATTAAAAGAAATTTTGAAAAGATTCACATGGGTAGATGTGATAATAATATTGTGTGTTGTTGGAGCAGTTGTATTTGCTTTCTCGCAAATAGGAGGAAATGAAGAGAAAACACAATCTATTTCATTTGATTCATCCACAATGAACAAATTTTATGAGAAATATTTGTCATTCTATAGAGAAGGAAAGGTAGTAAAAACTCATATTGGAGGATACAATTCTAGTTCTGGAGAATATCAAGAACTATATGGAACTGTTTTATGGGTTGATGACTATAAAGGAACTAATGTAAAGGTAGTAATTGATGTAGACGGAAAATTAGTTTTAGCAGGACTTCTTAAAGATGTGAAAAATGCAGATATTTACATAGAACATATAACCCTTGAAACAAATGGGGAAAAATACAATAATGTTACTGAAATCCAAATTAAACCAAAAAACATCACAAATTTAAACGATATTTTAACAAACATTCCTAATGAAACCAATTATACCATCTCCACCACAATAGCTATAACTTTAAAAGATAGTCAAACACTACAAAATTTAGCCAATGCTCTGGAAATTAATGGTAAACGAGAGTCTATCAGACCTCCAAGTGAAAGCATATCCGACCAATTAATGATTATTATGGCTCAAAAAAATGAATTAAACCTTGCTTCAGATATTCTTGGAACCATCGATGGACAAACAGGTGTAATAACTATTAGAATCTATAACACTACAGATAAAGATATTCAAGTTTTTAAAAATTCTTTTGATGTTATAAACATTAGAAAAGTGACTTAAAGTTCAAAAATTCTATAAAAAAAAGCTAATTTAAGTGATCAAATGAGCAGTTTTTATACAATAGCTACTTACTTTTCAAAATTTTTAACTAAATCTCTTAAAAAATCCTTTTTTTTTACAATTATATTTAAAATCAGTAAATTTTTTGAAACACAATGGGTAAATAGCTATTTTAAAAGTTTATATCCGAACAATAGCTTTTTATCAGTTTTAAATAGAAATAAAATCATTGCTAATCACTTATTTACTCCACTGATAGTGATTTTACTTTTTGCAATATTTTTAATTCTTTCTTTGAATCCTGTGTCTTTAGACTTACAGATAAACATAGCTATAGCATTTATTTCATTTTTTATCGGTTCAATGATTCTTCCTATCTTTTTTTTTAATAATAAAAAATTGAATAAAAAAAACAAAGAAAATATTGAAAACAAAGAAGATAAAATAAATAAAGAAAATAAAGAAAATGAAAATAAAGAAAATAAAATCAATGAAGAAAATAAAGAAATTGAAAATAAAGAAAATAAAGAAATTGAAAATAAAGAAAGTAAAAAATTTTCATTTATCACATTCAATGATGATGATATTTACTCTATTGGTTTTTGTCTTGTTTTAGTTGGAGTTATTTTCTTTTTGTTAAGTGTAGCTTCAGTTGGAGGAATTCCATTAATCAAACCCTCACTTAGATACAGTTTAAAACCTATTTTAACAATGCCCGTTTTCTTAATGATTCCTGGAATTGGACTCATAGCTGCATCATATTTAAACAAATTTAAAAAACAGTTAATTACTAGATCGCAAGCAAGGTTTAGATTTATCTTATTTGTAGCTATTAGTAGCTTTTTTTTATTAGCATTAGGATATAGAACACCAATAATAGCTGTACTCCTTATGATGATTATAATTGGGTATTATGGAAAAATTTTAGCTATTTGGGAACTTATTATTGGAGGGCTAATTGGAATGGGAATTATAATTGGGATTGGGTACTTTAGATCCCTTGGAGAGTTGATGATAACCACCAACACCAGTCCCCTTTACTCACTTCAAAGTAGAGCTGACTTTACTTTACATGTTTTAGATCTATTAAATTATATTTCTGGAGATTTTGGGCTTAAACATGGCGTATTAACTCTTAGTTCAATTCCTGGAAGTGAATTAGGTCCTAGAATGACTATTGGAAAATTAATAGCTTGGAGAACAGAAGTAACAGTTACTCCAACCCTCATTGGCCCAATGATAGTTGATTTTGGTCGTTTTGGAGTAGCTATTGGTATGGGGCTTCTAGGTTTTATCTTAGGGATTGGATATAAAATACTTCAAAAAACAAAAGATTCTTTTTATATCGCTCTTTATGCTATTCTTTTAACCTACACACTTTTAGGCATTGAAACAGGAATATTAGACATTCATGTAATTATCTACTTTTTACTTGGGTTTATCCTATTTTTGGCTAATATTTTTAAATTTAAAAAAGACACCGCCATTGATTAGATTATTAACTTTAAAAAATAAAGTGAATTGTTTGATGGCATTGAAAAATTAAAAAAAAATCTTAAAAAAATAAGGAGAATACTATGGATGAAATCACAGCTTACTGTAAAGATAATAAGGTTATGAAAGTTTTTTTAGGAAAAAAAGATATATATTTAGAAAAAAAGGATAAATTAAAAAAAGAAGGTTTAGCTAGGTGTGAAAAATTAGAAAAACTTTTAATAGATTCTTTTAAAGGAAAAAATATAGATTTTTCAAAATATCTCGATTGGAACATGTTTGAAGTAACAGACTTTGAAAAGAAAGTCTACATCGAAACAATGAATATTGCTAAAGGGCAGGTAAAAACTTATAAAGAAATTGGAGATGCTATTGACAGTAAAGGATATAGAGCCGTTGGAAATGCGCTTAATAAAAATCCTATAGCTATTATCGTTCCATGCCACAGAGTGATAGGATCAAACATGAAATTAACAGGTTTTCGTGGTGGTTTGGATATGAAAAAAGAAATGCTAGAAAACGAAGGAATTAAAATTAAAAAAGACAAAGTTATAAGATGAAAATAATTTTAAAATTAATAAGAAATAGTTTTCTGAACAAAATCAGGATAAAAGATATAAAATAAAAAAAAGTAAGGAAAAAAATAAAAAAATAAAATAAAAAAAAAGGAAGGAAAAAAATAAAAAAATAAAATAAAAAAAAAGGAAGGAAAAAAATAAAAATTAAAATTTTTTTCAAGTTATCTGCAATTAAGCCTTATTAAGACCAACACCATAGTTAATATCCACATAAGGTTGATCATTAAATACCGTTGGTATAAGAAGGTATTCTCTTCCATTTTCCTTGACAAACTTGTATTCAAACACTGTGTCCTTTCTAGCTTTTTCTGAAGATTTTCCAGGATTAGACACTATTTTTGTGAAAGATATTTTTTTGGCAGTAACCTTATATCTACCTTCTGTTACGATAGAATTTGTACTAGTGCGCTGAGTATATTTAAATTTCCCGTTAGTGTTGAAAACAAAGGTATTAGAATTATCTTTCCATGTCCCTGCTATTTTTAATCTCCAATGGGCATAATAAGCAACATTTTTTGTAGGTTTGGTGTTTGCAGTAATTTTTTTACCACCACTTTTCTTGGTGTACCATCCCAAAAATACATAAGTGCTTCTTTTCGGATTGGTAGGCATTTTTACCTTATAACCCTTTTTGACCGTAGTTTTTACTTTTGCTTTGTCCCCTATTTTTCCATTGTTAGCATTCCATGTTACTTTATAGCTAACAGTTTTTGATTTAGATTCAACAACGATTCCTGTGTCTTTTTTCTCATTTTTTGACACACTTGCTGCAGAAGCAGTAGCTGCAACCATGGATATCAGGAACACAGAAACTATTAATAATACAAATAGTTTTTTAATTGACTTCAAATTTACGTCCTCCATTATACTTTTTATGATTTTTTCCATTAATATATAAGTTATTAACATTAAAGGAAAAAAATAAATATAAAAATTTTTTAAGTATAAAAACTTCTTATATATGAAAATTTTTATTATATAATTTCTATTATATAAAAGACCAACTATATTATTGTATTGAAATCAATTATATTTAAACATATTCCATAAAAAGTATATCAAAAAAAATTAAAATCATGAAAAAAATTATAAAAAATTTTAAAAATAAATATTAAAATTTCATAAAATAAAATAAAAAAAAAATTAAAAACAAATATTAAAAACATAAAATAAAAAAAATTAAAAAATTTTAAAAATAAATATTAAAATCATAAAATAAAAAAAATTAATCCTCACTTTTAAAGGTTTTTATAGCTTCTTCTAAATTAAAAACTATTTCATTATCATTTTTTAAATCTTGTAGCTCTTCAATTGAGAAAAGTTTTAATGCATTATCTTTACATGCTTCAACACATGCTGGAATGATTCTATCAGACTCTAAGCAAAGCGTACATTTTTCAGCAGAATTTTCACCTTTATCAAAAGCTATCAANCCTATTGGACAAGCTATAAGACATAACCTACACATAAGACAATCNTTTTCATTAACCTTTAAAATTCCATCAATGTTTTCAATAGCTCCTGCNGGNCAAATTTTAGCACACAGTGCTTTATCTGGATGACAATGCATACAAAATATTGGAATAGTTCCTGTTTTTTTTGCTCTAGCAGTTCCATGTTCTTTTTCACATGCATTTATACATGCCTCACACTGGCTGCACATTTGAGAGTCTGTAACCATAAGTGTCTTCATTTAATCACCTAGATATATATTAATAATTTGATTATAGCTAAAATTTCTTAATGGGTATTAATAATTTTATTATAGCTAAAATTTCTTAATGGGAAAATTTATTCAGTTAAAATTTCTCAGCTATAAATTCAGCTACTGCTGATGAATCTCTTGGACCAACCATTACATCCCAACCAGTTTCATCTTCAATTTCACCACTTAAAGGAGCAGCTAGTCCTGGAATAACCATTTTTCTTGTATTAATCTTATTTTCAATTTGTGTGTCTTTAATAAGATCAGCTACTGCTTTACCATCAAATTGTCCTCCAGCAATAGCTACATCCACAGCTCTTCCAACGGTATTGAGAACTAATAAATAACAAGTAGCATTTCCAGATTTTAAATCTCCTTCAACAGTATAATAAGTTAATGAAAAGTTTGTGGTGAGAATCACGGGAGAGTCTTTATCTATTTCACCAAATTCATAGATACCAGAATCAACCTCTTGTGGCCACCTTGGATCTGTGTAAACACTTTGTCTAAGAGTGAGAATTGGAATGAGTTCCCAAATTTCAGTTCCTTTAAGAATAATTATATCAGCATATTTATTGATTAACATTGAAGCTATTGTAGCTTCCATGATACTTTTTTTAACTTCATCATCTTGATTATTCTCATCTTTATTATTCAGTTTAACAAGTGCAGGAACTCCTAAAAGAGGATATCGAAAGTTTTCATCATTTTCTTCAATAGCTAATCTCCTACTCATTACAAAATTATCTATAGTATCCCCAATAGCTTCACCTGTTAGTGTTCCAGGATCCATTACAATATCTTCCACTCCTAATGATTTAAGGGTGAAAACCATATCTTTCATCTTTTCTAAATCATCTGGTGAGAAAACCGTAATAGGACATTGATACTTAACAGCTAAGTTTGCCATCTCATCGATGTTAGCTTCAGTGACAGCATACATTAGTGGACGTTCATCCCCAATTTCGTTCAGTGCTGCTTCCATAGCTACTGGATTCAATGTGATTAAAAATACTGGATATTTAGAAGATTTTAATTTTTTAGCACAGTTTGCAAACCTTTCCACATCATTAGACTTATTTCTTAAAGCTATTGCATCGAGTTTTAAAACATCCCCAGTTCTTTCAAACGCAATATCTTCAATTTTTTTAACTTTCCTCTCAAATTCTAACTCATCTAAATCATCCGCAACATCAATAGCTATAATCGTTTGATTATAATATGATTCTTCATACCTATAAAGAACCTCATCTCCACCAATTACACGAGTCTTTTCACCTTTTCCAATCGTGACCTCTTTAACAGATGGAGCAAGTAAATCATCAAGTTTTTTGAATCCTTCATCGGATAATTCTGTGCATGAAGAAATATCTGCATCTTTATCAGATAATTTTGTTGCAAAGGCCATGCAACTAGCTTCTCCACATTTTTCACAGTTAGTTTGAGGCAATAACTTATAAACATCCATTGCAGTAACCTTAGCCATGACAAAAACTCCTAATTATTCTTATATTAAAATTCTATAACTTCTAATAAAAACTTCAACTCTATTTGAATAAAAAATTCAACAACTATTCTAACTCAGTAATCCAATTTTCAATATCAGGACAAGGCTCGGATAAATAATTTTTAGTAAAGGTTTCACCTATTTCTCTTAGTATTCTAACTGAATCTGGATGAAGCATCATGAAAAGATCTACCCCATTCAACATTAAGGTAAGACCTGTAAAAATTTCCCATAAAGGCCCTCTATAATCTGTTGGGCCCCATTCATCCTTCCTCATCCACGCTTCTCTTGAACCCCATGCATTTGTTGTACCAGAAGACATTGGCATCTGCAAGTCAGGGTCTCCTTTAAGAGCCCCAAGTCTTGTTCTTGTTATAACATCGATAGAAAATTCAATACCATAACCAAGAGCACAGGTGGTTGGATCCATTACTATATCCTCTTTTTTTAATCCATCCTTCATTAAGTATCTGTTAAGTGATTTTTGCATATTTACATCTGTTATAGCCCATGAAAGAACTACATGACCATAATCAACAGCTGCCTTAGCTATTTTACCATAATCTAAATCCATATTAGCTGAAGCAAGTAAACATCTTTCTCCTTCACTAACTTCAGCTGCTGCTTCTAAAACCAAAGGGTCTTTTACTGGATCACCTGAAGCTCCAATTGCAAGAGGAACATCCACAGCTTGAAGTACCTCTTCAATAACTTGAGCACCTTCTTTTGGACTTTTATCCTGGACTTTTGGTCCTGTTCCAATTAAGTGAACTGTAACCATATTTGCCCCATAATCTTTTACTGCCTTTTTAGCCCATTCTCCAGGAGAATCCATAACATCTGAAAAATGTTCTCTTATAGGACGAGGAAGTCCTGGCATTGGAATATCAAAAACATCAAAAGTTACAACTGGAGGATTAGGTTGTGGTTCCTCAAATCTATAGAGTGCAGTTTGACCCCCTAAATAAACTGGTTTTCTAGTTCCATCCCCAATTTGAACTTGAGCAATGTTACCAGGATACTGTTTAATTGGTGATTTAAATTCGCCTGCTTTTTTCAATGCATTGCCCATTGATTTTTCAATTTTCTGTTGTTTAGCTACAGTTTGTTGTATTGTTCGAGCAATAGCTGGAGCTAAATTTATCTCTAATTCGTCAAAATCCATTCTAAATTCATCAATTTCAACAGATTCTGCATTTTCCAATAGCTTCAAAAGCTGATTGATTTGATCCATGAATCCACTTCCACATTTTCCCCATTATCATAATACATATTTTTTAACTAAAATACCACTAAAATTTATAAATATTATTATTTTTTTTAAATTATATAAATAAAATTATTATTATTAAAAAATAATTTGATAAATCAATTTAAAAATAAGATAACTTTAGTTATAAAAAAATCAAAAGTAATCATTCTCTTAATCATTTTCTATTATCTTATTTAATATTTTTTTAACATCTAAAACTGGTTTACTATCATCAGCTAATTCAATTAATGGTTTTCCTTCTAAATCAAATTTAGCTATGGTTTCATCATCATGAATTATACCAGCTAATTCTATACCTGTGTCTTTAGCTTGTTCAATTAATTCATTTTTATTATCTGAATTTACTCTATTTAATATTAAATAAAGATTTTTAAAAGATATTTCTAAGTCTTTAGCTAATTTTCCAACTCTTGAAGCTGTTTGTAAACCTCGTCTTGAGGAATCAGAAACAACAAGCATTGTATCAACGCTTTGAGTCGTCCTACGACTTAAATGTTCTAGACCTGCTTCAGTATCAATTACTATAAAATCATAGTTAGATGAGACATTTTCTATGATTTTTCTAAGCATGTTGTTAACAGCACAGTAACATCCACTTCCTTCTGGTCTTCCCATCATGAGTAAATCAAAGTCAGGAGTTTCGATAATTGATTCCATAATTTTATAATCTAAGATATCCCATTTATTCGCTCCCACAGGAATATTCCCATCACCTATATCCTTTTTCAAATCTTCTCTCACATCTCCAACGGTTTTTTCTACATTAACTCCTAAAGTTTCTGGCATGTTAGAATCAGGATCTGCATCGATCACAAGAAGATCTTTTCCTGTTTTAGATAATAATTTTACGAGAATAGATGAAACAAGAGTTTTTCCAGTTCCACCCTTTCCACTTACAGCAATTATCAATTTATCACGACCTAGTTATATTAAATCATGAATTATAAATCATGAATATCTTTGAACTTGTAAATAGCTATTTACAGGAATTTATTAAGCAAACTTTTTCTTTAAAAAAAAAAAGAGTTATTTTTTCTTAATAATAACTTTTTCAGCATAAATTTTCGCATTTTTAAAGATTATTTTAACTCCTCCAGAGATAGGCATAGTCATTTCTGGAACAGAAGCTACAGGAACAAATTCTTGATTAATTTGAGTTTCTCCATCTATAGCTACACCATCTTCAATTATTTCATCTTTAACTATTTCTTTGGTTAATTCTTCTTTAGATTCTTCTTCACGATCATCGGATAAATTTTCAATCCTCTCTAAAATAGGATGATTTTTTTCGATTAAAAACGATTTAACATCATTTATATTTGTAGCATCAATTTCTGTAGGAATTTTATCATAGATATTATCAGGAATAAAACCTTTTAAAGATTGTTTAACTTCATTTGGTATCCAAACAATTCTATCATATGCTCCATCCGCTTGTAGAAATTTTGGAGACCTCATATATTCTAAACTCAATCCTGTGAAACCTTCAACTTGTTTTCCTCCTGAACATTGACCAGCCATAGAGGAAAATGGAATTCCTAATGGTGTTTGACCACTAAAATCACGGTTGACAATACCAATACCATCAAGTTCTGGAATATAGAAAGCTACTGCTTCAAAACAACCACAAGAAGTATGAGGATATTCAAAAACACTGTGTAAAAATACTTTATTAGTTTCTCCCTGAGTTTTTTGACCAATTATCTCATTAACATTTGTATATTCACCTTTCTCATCATCTAAAACTTCACCTTTTTCAATTTCGAAAATTGACCCATCAGGATCCATTTTAGCTGAAGCTCTACAATCAAACCAATTAATAGCTCCACATAATGCGGTTCTATCTGGAGTTACAACACACATATGAGTAGGGGCAAATGATTGACACATCGTACAGCCATAAAATACATCAACATCTTCATCAGAAAGTTTTCTTGCTCTTTCGTCTCTTAAAGAATATATTTCTTTTGCGTTAGACACAAAATCTTTTACTTCATCTTCTTTAGTTAATATTCTAACAGATATTTCTTCAATAATTGGAAATTCCTCTTTAAACAAAATTCCGATGGCTTTAGCTAAGTCTACAAGTTTAAAACCAGATTCAATGCTTTCAGTACTTACACGACACCAAATTTGATCACGTTGATTTAAATGCATAAATCCTTGAACATAGTTACATAAATCATGATTTCTTCTTTCTATAACTCCTTCAAGCTCTTTTTCTAATTTTTCTCCTTTTATATCAATTTTTATGCCAAAAGGATAAATTTCCCCCTTTGTCATTTCAGATAATTCAGGGCCTATAACTTCATAGTTTCCATCCTTTAGAGAATCATTAACTTGAACAAGTTCTGCACCAATAGATTTAGGACCTGCTAGCTCAACATACATGTTAGCTGCACGTATTCTTTCACCTTCGTGCATAGGACCTACATCAACAGGGATGTCACTAAACATCTAATTCCTCCTCGATTAATTAAATTTGATTATCATTAATAAATTTTTTTAATAATAAAATATTTATAGATGAAAAATTTTTGAAAATTTTTAAATTAATTTATAAATTTATAAATAATTTTTAATTGATTTTAATATATTTTTAAATTAATTTCTAAATAATTTT
>WRNS01000008.1 GCA_009776495.1 Methanobrevibacter sp.
TATTTAAATATAGTTTATGAATAATAATTATTACTTTATTTAAAATTTATCTAATTATATTTTATTAAAAGGAATAAAAAATAATTTCAAGAATTGAAAATTTTTTAATGATAATATTAATAAAAAAATCAAGAAAAAAAATTAAAAAACTTATTCAAATAGTATTAAAGAAAAAATCATAAAACAAAAATCAAAGATTTATAGGAATCTTACCTAAGACATACATATCAACTACTAAATTTCCATTTATTTTTCAAATTTTTTTAAAATGGAAAAAATTTATCATTAACTAACTATCCCAATTCAAATATTTAAAAAAAATATTAGGAAAAAAACTATATAATAGAATAGACATATATTTATATAATACTATTGAACAATTAATGAACATACAAACATTTATTTTTATAAAAAAATTTTGGTGATAAAATGGATGATAAAGAAAAAGTAATTAAAGCATTCAAAGATTCTGAAGATCCTCTAAATGCCACAGCAGTAGCTAAACTCTCTGGCGTTGAAAAAAAAGAAGTCGATAAAATTATGAAAGATCTAAAAAAAGATGAAACAATAATTTCTCCAAAAAGATGTTATTGGGCTTTAAAAGAATGAATAAATAAATTTATACTTATTTATTATTTATTTTTTATTTTTATTTAGGAATCATAATAAACTTAAATAACTTTTTGAAGTAAAAAAGTTTAATTTTGCAATATTTTAATTAAATTGATTAAATTTTTATTTTAGATAATAAATTATTTTTTTAAATAGATTAATCTTTCAAAAAATGAGCTTTTTTATCTATTATACACTTAGCATTATCTTTCAAAACTGTTTTTGAGCTTTGTGTATTCCAGTTTTTACAATAACAGTAGGTTCTAATATTTTTCTAAATTTTACAATAATTTTATCCTTTTTACAATATTTTCTACCTCAGTATGAACAGGCATGGATTACTCTCCTAGTTTACCTTCTTTAATTAACTCTTGAACTATTTCAGCTGTTAATTCAAGATCTAATTCAAGGTTTTCAGCTACTCAGATATATATGCCTCTTCGTGAGATTTGTAATATCCTAAAACTTCTCTTTTAGCTGTGTCAAAGTCAATGTCTCTTATTTTAATAACTTTAATTTTCTTAAGTTTTTCTCTTATCGCTTCTCTTACAAAATCTGATNCNCTTNAAAATAANCCNNCATTTATCANTTCAGCTATTTCNTCATATTCTGCCTTGGGTAGTTTAGTTCTGATAGTTTTGCTTTCTCCTGTTTTTGTAATAACCATATTATTTTATATATAGTTTGATATGGATAAATTTTAGATTTATTATTTTTAAAAAAATTTTAAAAGTTATAAATAAATGTGAAACTTCGTTATATCTATCTATAACGAAGTAAAAAAAGTGTACTTTTTTGGAAAAAGATAAAAATAAATTCATCCCTATTTAAATTTTTTTAAAAAACATCTTTTACTTTAATAATTAAAAAGTTTATATTATTATTCGTGAAAGTAGAATCCATCTTTTTAGTGAATGGGAATTAAAAGGGGAAAGTCCTTTTATTGATGACCTTAAAGAAAGGGATATGATTAAAGAAAAATATGGGAGAATAACCATATTCGACAAAGAGTATAAGAATTGCACATTAAACTGGTTAAGACATAATAACCAATGGATAGTTATGAAAAATGGTAGTTTAGTAGAATGTTAAAAGAAGCAGAAGAAGACTCCTGGTTTTGCTCACAGGAGGATATTTAATTTTCTAGTACCATACATCTTCAATTAAAATATCACACTTTTTATTGATAATTATCTTATCTTTTCCATCAAATTTAAATGAATTGACTTTTTCTTCTTTTCCTTTTTTATTCTTTCTCTTTCTTTGGGAATATCTAACTTTTTTCTTATATTTGGATAATAAAACAAAATTAATTTGGTGATCTTTCAACTTAAGATTAAATTTTTTAAAGATTTTTTTTAGTCTTAGAGCAGAATTTTTAAACTTTATTAGAATCTCATCTTGACTATAATCTTTTTTTGCTTTTAATTCAATTATCAAAACGATCTTTCTCTCTTGCATATACTCTTTTTTAAAGATGATACAATCTACTGCCTTTTCTTGATCCCTTTTTTCAAAAGAAGCATCGATTGTTTCTATCTCATCAGCTTTGAGAACTATGTATTCGCTAGTAATACCTTTTAACTCACATTTTCCCTTGCTTTTTTCTTTGCAATTAATAGGTACGCACTTTTTATCATAGGGGATAGACTGAAAATGATTTTTGATTGATGAATATGACATTCTATTCATTCCTTGTTAAAAGATTATCAACCATCTCAGTTTCATCATACAAATCATCAATTACATCTTGAAAATTAGATTCTTCAATACCAAAATCATTAATCTCAATATTATGTGCCTCAAAAACATTGCTTTCTTTTTCTTTAAAATGATAAATATTAACAATTTCACTATCTAAAAGATCTTCTTCAACATATCCTTTAGATTTCATTACAAAGCCTTTATCTTCTTTATTTTGGATTTTATTAATTTTAATAAGATTATTCAATTGTTCAATAATATAATCACTATGTGTGGTGATTAAAACCCTTAAGCCATTATTAACACACTTAATTAAATATTTAATTAGTATTCTCTGATTTCTAGGATGTAAATGAGACTCTGGTTCTTCAATAATAAGTATATCCTCTTCCTTCAGTTTATGTTTTAAAAAAAGTATAATTGGTCTTATTTCAGCTATTGATGAAGATATATGTTTATTGTTTAATTTTAACTCATCATTTCTTAAAAATGAGTATTTAGGCAGTTCATTGGAAGTGTCAACCTTTGTTTTACCACTGAAAAGTTCATCTTCTAAGTCATTTGCTATGTCATAAAATATACTTTTTTCCTCATAATTCATATTAATGAGATCTTTAGCTAAAAATCCTAATGTTGAGGGAAAATCTTCATTATTAGTTGTAAAATTTTGAGCAGTGAAAAATTTTAAGTAATTAGATAAATCACCCTTACCAGTAGGCATATAATAGGAAGGATTTTTAAAAAGTCCTTCACTAATTACAAGTAAAACCAAATTTAAAATCAGACCTATGAAAAAATCCTCACTAAAATATTCATTTTCATCATCGAAAAAAGAGTGCATCATATTTATAGATATGCTTCCCCTCTTAAATCCCATTATCTTCATGCCACCTATTGTTGTACCAAAATTAGGGAGATTTATATTACTTATTAGATTTTTAAAGGATTTATCAAAATATGTAAAGATTAAATTTTGATAATTTATTGCAAATTCGTCTGCATTGTTATTTATTAATTTTTCTAACTTCTTTCCAAATAAAGAGGAGATATTAGATTTTAACCTAGGATTAATAAACAATTCTAATATTTTATAATATATTTCATTTAATAACTTCGAAGATAGTATAAAGTGGTTAAATTCTTTACTTTTTTCTTTTTCAATATAATGATTAATCTCTTCAAAAATTTTCTTTTTAAAATATTCACGTAATTCTTCAAACTGATTATACTCTGAATCAAAAAAATTTGATGGTTTCTGTCTGTTAATACTATTTATTATATTATTGTCAGTTAAAGAATGAAATAATAATGAAGCATATGATTTTCCTGAGTTATTAGGACCAATAAATACTGTTAATGGTTTTATACCTAAATTTGCCTCCTTTATAGGTCCAAAATCTTTAATTTTAAATTTCAATTCAGTGTTTCTATCAGTTGTCATTTTATCCTCTTCATTTTTTCCTATAATTATATTATCTTAAAATATATTTATATATTAACTATTTAAAAAAATTCAANAAAAAAAAAAAAAAATCAGAAATATTTTCCAAGATTAACCTAACTAACGTTAGTTAGTTAAAAAAAAAAATGATATTGAATTTTTTCATTGATATTTTGCCTAAAAAAACGGCTATAATCTCCTATTCCCACGTTTAACATCTGAAAAAAGTAGTTTTCTTTGGAATTTTTTAATGGCTACAAACTTAAAATTTCATCTTTTCGATGTTGACTATGAAAAAAAAGAATTTAAAGCAACTGGCAAAAAATAGTTATATTTAGAATATACATATAAGAATTATAGTATGTGGTATTATGAATAACTTAAATAAAGTTTTTACTGAAGATTTAATTAGTAAAAGACGTGAATTTTTTTTTCTGAAAGAAAGGAATTTTTTTAAAATAATCCTGAAGAATAAAAAAAATTCTTTATGAAAAAAAGCGAATCCGATGCAAGTAGTCTTAACAATCCACAAAAACATTCAGAGAATATTTTTAATAATGCTATTGGGGGATAATGCATATCCTATATAAATCTTCAGAGAATAAATTATTCCTAATCTTTAGTAAAGAAGAAACTAATTTTTTTCCTTCTAAAAAAGATTTAGACAAATGTTTTGAAATAAAAATTGATGATAATGTTAAATTATACTACGACACCATATATTCACAGTAATTTAACTTATTTTTTATTAATTAATTATTATTTTACTAATTTTTTTGTATTAGTTTAACTATTTCGGTACATGAAATTTAAATTACACTTAAATAAACATTGTTTTGAAAATAAACAAGAAAATCAGAGATTTTATAATTCAAAAATAATGATTTGTATAATTATATTCTTCTATAATCCTCATAAAAATAGTAGTCAAGGTTAAATCTATTACTTTTGGTTATTTGTTCAATTTCATCTTTTGATAATCCTAATTCTTTCATAAAGCATATTTCAATAATACATTTTAGTTCCTTCCCTAAATCTATTAAATCATATACGTCTGGCTCTTCATCATCATAATGAGTATAATAATTCCTTGTATGAACAACAATACTAACAAAATCATGAATTTTTTGTTTTCTTTCAGTTTTTTTACTATGCTTATCCAAAATCTCATTAACTTTATTATAATCCAAATCACTTAATAATTCTTTTAACATAGTTCTCAAAGATTTTTTATAAGCAAATTTAATAGAAGATTCGAATTTATCTTTGAATCCTTTTGGAATATCCAATCCATTGAAACTTTCATACAAATATTTCATCGAAGAATTTATGCATTGTTTCAAGTTGTGATAACTATCTTCATCAAAATATTCTGAATCACCCCTTTTTCTATAATAAGTTTCTAATGTTTGAGTATATAGTAAAAACTCGGTTTCAGCATAAAGTTTAGAGAATGCAGGTGTAAAATACAAATCATAAAATGGTTTTAATATTTCATATTTTTCAAACCAGTTTTTAAATAATAAACTTGGATTAGTAATTTCTTCAAATTTAAAGAGGGGTTCAATTGATTTATTATCCTTATTACTTAATATTTCAAGAATTTTTGGAGTATATATTTTTATAGATTGATTTTTATTTTTTAATTTCCCTTTAACTTCTGTTAAATGAGATTCACCCAATATTAAAGTGAAAAATTTTTTAAAATGACGAATATCTTCTTGAATTTCCATAAAATCCTCTTCTCTATAATATTCTAACCAAATTTTAAATTTTTCAATTATACAGAACTTTCTAGGATTTTCCTGAGTTTTTGTTTGAAAATGTGGTGCAATTTTCAATTTAAACCTATCAAGTTCAATTTTTTCAAAATTTGGTGAGTGATAATTTAAATAAAATTGATATGAACTCTTTTCTGTATCATAATATCGTTTCCAGTTATCATAATTTTCGTCATTTAAATAATCCAATAACGGAACACCCTCATACATTTCTTGTCCATCACTATCAATATTATCTGTCTTTATAAAACTATCAATATTGTTAAAAGATAAGGAAATTTCTTTAAACTTAATGTCATCGAAATTTTGAAAATGAACACCATTAAATACAATAGATATGTCAAAAATGTGCCTCGTTTTTGAATGTTTAAAAGCTATTAAAGTTACTTGTGTATTACCTAATTGATTAATTGGTTTTATATGTCCTAATATCAAAATTGATTCTTTTATTTTTCCATTTTGATTTAAAAAGACAGTGATTATATTTTGAAAACTAATATGCTTTTGTAAATTTTCCATTGATTTATTATAACTTAAATAAAACTTGTCATGATTCTTTTTCAATATCCCTCTGAACTCTATTTCGTAATCCGATAGTAAAATAGATGTTCCATTTGCTACAATAGTAGAATTATAGTTTATAGGAAAATTAGATATCCAAAAAGTTCCTAATTCATTTAAAATTTTCATTCAACCTCACCTTTATAAATACTTGTAGAAATTTAATAATTTGTTTATATGTTAATAACTAATCTATTTATTATTAGTGTAAATGAGCCAAATTTAAATGATTATATATTCCAATTTGTATAGTTGTTAACTCTAAATATTTTAAAATTTTTCATTGCCTCTTAACCGATTTATGAAATAAATTAAATAAAGTAATAATCATTTTTCACAAAGTTAATAAAATGGAGATTTTTTTATGGAGCAAATTTTGAATGGAAGGGGAGAATGGTGGATTCCTGAAAAACCTGAAGAAGCTTTATATGGTGAATTATATGTATCTGACAATTTTTTTTATTTGAAAGTGGAAGAATCAAGACCAGACCATAGTGAGAAAAAATGGTATCGAATGAATCAAGACATAATTTTAGGGCGAATAGGATCAATATTCGTGACATTGAATGGATGTATGACTGATGGGAGAGGAGAAGGTGATTTAAAAAATGTCCATATAGAAAAATATCATTATGACATAAAATATATTTTTAAAGGAGATCACTTTAATAAGATTCAGGATATTGAACTAAAAAAAATCAGTATCCATTTTAACAATATTGAAAATTGGATGAGGAATAGTAAAATCTCAATGAAAGACGACGAATGTATATGTTACAAAAAATATGCAAAGGAAGAATTTGAATTAGAGAATATGAAGTTAGATATAGTCTTAAAAAGTAATATAAATAGGAATTATAAGGAATCGACAGCTTCTGTTAAGGAAACAGTCGAAATAGTTATGACTTCTAAAATAAAAAAAAGTTATTTTGAGCTTGAAAAAGATGTAACTATGTTTAGAGACTTTTTAACATTTGCCATGAAAAGACGAGTTTCTATATTACATATTAACATTTACTTTAAAAATAAAGAGTTCCATGAGGATAAAATTGAAGTTTTCAGTTTTCAATTTTATGACTCAACTATAGAAAAAAAAGACCAGGGACATATGTTTTTTACTTACCCCAAAATAAAAAATAACTTTGAAACCATAATTAATAACTGGTTCAAAAAATATGAAGAATTTGAAACTTTATTTCAAATATATTTTGTTAATGAATATAATAAAAGTTACCTTGAAAGTGTGTTTATAGCATATACTCAAGCATTAGAATCTTATGTTAGAAAAAAACTTGAATTCAAAACGGAATTCCTAAAAATAGAAGAATATATTCCAATTAAAAAAGAATTGAAGGGTATTGTAGATAAATTAGTGGCTGATGTAGATCATAATGATAGTTTAAAAAAAAAAATTGAATATGGTAATGAATATAGCTTACGAAAAATGCTTAAAATAATCCTAGGAGATATAAATAATTTAGAAATAATGAAAGAATTGGTTTTTAAAGAAGGTTTAGAAAAAAAAATAAAAACTATTAAAATGAAAAATGCTATTAATGAAATCTCTGAAGCACTGACAATCGATGATTTAAAAGAAAACAACCTACAAGCAACTCAAATTTTTGACAAAATAGATAATATTTTGAAAGAACAAAAACATTTAAATTCAATTTTACCACTGCACAAAGAATCAGACCATGCAATTATTAATAAAATTCATCGAAAAAACAAAGCAAAATATGAAAAAAATGAGCAATGTATCAATCAAATATTGACAATATTAAAAACTGATAAAGAAACACTTATTAATCAAGGCACCAAGGAATTAAGAGATAAAATAGTTGATGTAAGAAATTATTATACTCACTTTCCAAAACCAGAACTTCCTCAAACTTCAAATGAGCCACCTGTAACTATTAATAAATTGCTTTTTCTAACAAAGGAATTGAAAATTATTATAGAAATTTGCATTTTAAAAGAATTAGAATTCTCTGATTATAAAATAAATCAAATTTCGGATAACTCAAGGTACAATTTTTTATTAACCAACTAAAAGTTACATGATACCATCATATATTCATAAAATACCCATTAATTTATATAAATTTATTAATCATAGTTACATCTTCTATATTATCAATTCAGAAGGATTTACCTCTCTTTCACTAGTTTCTATTGTAATAAAAACAGTTCTGATTAACTAAACAAAAAATAAACAATTTATACTCTCAAACAACACAAATCATCCATAGAGTGTGGCTAACCATGCGTAAAATTAGTAAAATAAAAATTAATGAACAATGAAGTTATTAAATCCCTTTTTTAGCTATTAAATAAATTTAATCCTGATATTAACTTAAATTCCGTGTACATGAAAAAAAAAGATTTTGCTTTTTCCCTATTTTTCAGGATTTTTGTTTTAAAAATAAATCTTTTTGTCATAGTTTCATTGATTAGAGCTTTTTTCAATACAATTCCCATTTAATTCCTCTTCTTTACTTAATCCCTAATCCATTAACTCTTATTTTCTTAACGATTAACATGCAAATATTTATTAATATTAATTAATATACTAAAAAACAATGCCAAAAAAGGAAAACGAAACCACTACAAAAGAAAAAGGAAAAAATGAAGATAATCCTGAAAAATATGTATCTGAAGAAAAGGCAAAGAATAAACCTCAATTTTGTGAAATAGTTAGTAAATATACTTATCCAAAAAATGAAATATACGAAATCATTTGCTGGGCGTTAACTGGTGGATTATTAGGACTCATGACTATAAAACTTTATTCAATATTATTTAATGAAACACATCATATAAATTCGCTGATTTGTATTTTAATAGTTTCATTTATTTTTTTATTAACATTTTTTAAAGCTAAAAGTATGCGTAAAATGAATATTATTTTTCGGAATTTGAAAAATAAAGACAAAGATTTTCAGGATAGTGATGATGTTGAATATTTTGATTTTCCAAAAACCCCTAAATATTTATTACCTACAGATATTATTTGTTTTATTTCAAATAAAAAAATATCAGCTTTTTATATTTTAAAAAAGGTTTTAGATGAATTGGTGATAATATTTATATTATGTATTTTAGCTACTGCTTTTTCAAAGTATTTTGACCATCAATTAATTGGAATAGTATTGATTTTTTTATTGACAATTATTATTTCTTATTATATAATCCCTAAATGGAATTCCTGCAAGTTAAAATATAAATTTTTTTCATCCATGATTTTGGAAATGATGGCTAATCTAGAAATTTTAATAAAAAATCAGCATACTCTTAATGGTTTTTTGCTTTGGAATTCTGAAAAAAGTTTTTTAGATTTAAAACAAAAAGCTAAAAGTGGAAAAAAAATAAAATATAAATATGATGTATTATTCCATTTAAAAACATCAAATTATTATAACCTCATGGATAATCATGAGATAAATTTAGATATTTCTAAATATAAAAATTTGGAAGGATATTTTAATACAATAAATTCTATTCATTATTATATTGATAGGATTAATGATGTATCTTCAGATGTTGATGAAGCAAATATGTTTAGATACTACAGATTAAATCAAGAAGTAAATCATTTGATTAGTAACTTTGATTTATATTTAAATCAAGTTAATGGAAAATTTATTTTCATGGGCATGGATGATGATAAAAATGTTTTGAATGAAAAAACCAAAAATAACGATATTTATTGGGATGATTCTACTTTAAATTCTTTTAATGATTGTTATGGGGAAGAATGGATTTTAATTATTGATAAAAATTATAAAGTTTAATAATGATTTATGAAGTTTTAAAAATCATTCCCTCCCAAAAAAAGAAAGTAGATAAATTAATAAGGTATTATAAAGTTAATCAACATTAATTAATTCATTTAAAAATAATAAATTATAAGTTATCAAATTCAACAGGATTTCCATCTTCATCAGTAGCTTCTGTTGTAATAAGAACAACCTCTGATTTACTAAACAAAAAATACAAAAAGTAAGTTATATAAACTCCACAAACAACATAAATCATCCACGAAGTGTAGTTAACCACGAATAAGATTAGTAAAATAAAAATCAGATGTACAAAAAAACTACCAAGATTTCTTTTCTTAGCTATTAAATGAGTTTCATCCTCTGATATTACCTTAAAGCCCCTATCCAAAAAAGATTTAGCTATTTTCTCTATATCATCAGGATTTTCTGCTTTTAAAATAAATGTTTTTGTCATTGTTTCACATTAATTAGAATTTTCATCAAAGCTATTTTCAACAATAGCTATTTCTTCTTCAGTCAATCCATATAACTCATAAACCATTTTGTCTATCTTTTTATCAGTAGATATAATCTGTGTTTCAAATAGTTTCTTTTCATGAGGAGTTTTAGCCTGATCTAAATCATTATATAATGCAAGTATTTTATCAACATTTTTAATTAAAGAAGATTGTTTAGTCTTGAGAAATAGTAACATCAATATACAATTAGAAAGAAAAAGTTAATCAAGAGAAATAAATTTCACAAATAAGAAATCAATTCCCCGAATAAGAAATAAATTTCTTAAATAAGAAATAAACTTCTCAAACGAGGAATAAAAATTATAATATATATTATATAAATCTATTTATAAACAACCAGCTCATCGATGTTCTTTCTTGGCATGTTTCTACCTTCATCATCAGGATAACCAAGTGGAGTAAACAAAACTGGCTCATATTCTTCCCCTAATTCTAAAAATTCAATAGCTGCATACTTTTTAAATGCGCCAATATAACAGGTTCCCAGACCTAAATCAGTAGCTCTCAGAATCATATGATCCATAACAATAGTAGCATCAATATCACTAATATTTTTACCATCCCATGGTCTAGTCCATGCTTTTGATGGAGCAATAGCTACGCATAAAACTAAGGGAGCTTGGATGAACCAATCTTGATTATAAATTTTGTTTAATGCATCTTTGTGTTTTTTTGTATCTATTACAAAGATTTTAAAACCTTGATAATTAACCCCTGTAGGAGCTAATATTCCAGCTTCTAACACTTTATCTAACTTTTCTTTTTCAACTGGTTTATCTTTATATCCTCTTACACTATACCTATTTTTAATTACATCAAAAAATTCCATATGAATCACTCTATAAAATGAAAAAAAAGAAATAATAATAATAATGTCTATGAAAAAGTTTTAAAGAAATAATTTGTTATTATTACTTCTTTAGAATTTTTTAGTTCCTCTACCTCGTTTATCACCAGGTTTTTTGTAGTGAGGCTTTTGTCTACTTTTTCTATTAGTTCCTTTTATTTTAGCCATTTATTCACCTCCAATAGCTATTATGAAATAAAATTAAGATTAGTTTATAATTCATATTCTCGATAAACGAAAACAATAAATTCATATTCTCATAATCAATGAAAACATGAAAATTTAAACTCTTGAAAATCCATGAAATCATAAAATTCAAAAATCAGGAAATAATTAAATTCTTTATTTTTCAAGAATTAATTTAATCCATATACTATTTATAAACCAAAAATTTTCAACAAATTTATTTTATATATTTTTTAATTTAAAGATTTCGTTTCTTATAAAATCCTAGATTTCCTCAATTTAAAATGAAGCTTTTTTAAAAATTTTTTATTAAAAAAATCTT
>WRNS01000009.1 GCA_009776495.1 Methanobrevibacter sp.
GAGTGGTTGGGCTGTGATTCACCTCAAGAAAAAATAAGAAAAAGTGGTCTTTGGCTAGAACAGCATCTTTACAATAGTGAAAATCAGTTAAATAAAGAAGATATTGAGTTTTTAAAAAAAATAGCTAAAAATTTAAAATGAACACTAAAATTTACTGAGATATTGAAGTTATAAAAGTTTAATGATATTATGGAGGATAAAAATGTCAATTGTTAAAGAATATTTATCAAATATAGAATTATGTGAACTAACTAGCTATAAAAATATGACAACAGTAGCTATGAAAGGATTAAATTTTCCAGAAATTAAGTATTCTACATTAAATGAGGGTATCAAAAATGATTCAGTTAAAATCACAGAAATAGATGAATCTGGAAGTGTTCCTACTTTAAATATTATTAATAATGGAAATCTCCCAGTTTTACTCTTTGATGGTGAGGAATTAAAAGGAGCTAAACAAAATAGAGTTTTAAATACAACTATTTTAATCCCAGAACACTCAGAGCATGAAATCCCTGTTAGCTGCACAGAACAAGGTAGATGGGGTTATACAACAAATCATTTTGAAGATTCTGGAATAATAGCTTCTTCAAAAATTCGTGGAAGAAAAAGTGAATCTGTATCTGCATCACTCAATAACCATGATTCTTATAATTCAGATCAAAGTGAAGTATGGGATGGGGTGGAGGAATTACAATGTTGTATCTCAAATCCATCTCCTACAAGTGCAATGAAAGATGTTTTTGAAGCTGAAAAAGACAATTTGAATGATTATATTAAAAAATTCCCAGTTTTAAGCCAAAATGGGATTTTAATATTTATAAATGGTGAATTAAAAGGAATGGAATTCTTATCCACTGAAGAAAATTATGAAAAATATCATGAGAAAATTATCAAAAGCTATTGCTTAGATGCTTTAATCGATATTGAAGAAAATATCCCAAACATAGATTTTATTAAAAGATCTAAAGAATTTATAAAAGAAATAGCTACTATTGACACTTTTGAAAAACCATCAGTAGGTTATGGATATGATTATAGATTTGTCAATGATAATATAGCTGGAGCTATGTTAATTCATAAAAATGATATTATTCATGGAGCGTTCTTTCAAAAAATCAAAGAAAATGAGGAATTTGATGATGATGTTATCTCATCAAGTCAGCGAGCTAAGAATTATGATAATTATTGATTTATTAGCTAAACAATTATAATGGTGAATTTGTATGATAGAAAGAATAATCCAAATTATTATATTAATCCTTGCAATTACTAACACAACTTTAATATTCAAATATTATGAATCAAAATTATTAAAAGTATTATCTACTTTTGGATTAATACTTGTAATAATTGGTGTTGTTTTAGTTTTTTTCAAATATTAAATTGAGAAGGATAAAAATGAGGAAAATGAGAAAAAATAATCATTCTGAAATTTATCTGGGAAATTTAATTTAGGGGTGTTGAATTTTAAAAAAGGATAAAAGAATAAATGGGTCGATTATATGTTAGAAAAGATTTTTGGCTCAAAGAATAGGGTTAAAATACTACAAGTTATATTAAATAATATAGAGACAACTTTTTCAACAATAGAACTATCTAAAAATGTAAAAATTAGCTATGGGACGGTTAGAAGAGAATTAATAAATTTAGAAGAGGCTAATTTAATAACATTTCAAAAAGAAGGTTGTGAAAAAAAATATAGAGTTAATCCTGAAAGTCCAATTCTAAATAACCTTAAAAAAATTTTCAACAAAACGCAAAATAAGGATAAAAGAGACGGATGGTTAAGGTTAAGTAAGATTGAAGCAATTTTAGATGATCAATTAAATAAAAAAGAGGAGGAAAAAAACCAATATTTTCGCCAACTTGAGGAATGTTTTAAAAAGAAAAATCTTAAAGTTCTTCCATTTGAAATGCAATTAAATAATATTAAAATTGACAATATGGTTTCATATTTTATTGGAGAAAATTACTATTTTGTGAAACATTTTACTAATAAAATAAGATCTGCAATGCAGTCCAAAAAAATTTTCATGCCATTAAAAAGTTATACTTATATGGAAGTTTCAAAAATAACTAATTTAGGAACGATTCTTTATGAAAAAGGATTTTTCACGAAGTATCATTATAAGGGACCTCATAATAAGTTTATTAGTGCAGAAATTAGTAGTGATGGTCATTTACAGTATTTTTTATCTGGAATTTGGCTTGAAAATTATGTTAAGTTAGTTGTTATTCAAGTTATTGAAAGATTAAAACAAAAATTAGAAATCGACATTAATTATCAAATTTTTAATAATATTTTACTTTCCACAGAAAATGATGAGAAAGTCGAACTGGATATCGTTTTTATCATTGAAAATAAGTTTATTTATTGGGTTGAGTGTAGAACTAGTGAGTATGAGTATGTTGTTAAGAAATATTCAAGTTTTGCGAAAAAATATGATTTTGTATCCAAAAGAACTTTCATTGTTTCAGGAAAAATTGATTCTAATGGAGAAAAATTTGTAGAAGAATATTTTAATTTTCAGATAATTTCGGTTGAAAACTTTAAACAATCGATTTATAATCAAATTTCAGATGATATTAACTTGGATAAGTAGATAATCTTTTTTTCCTTCTTCTTTTTCTTCTTGATAAATATTAAAAAAATATATAAATTAGTATTTTTGTGCCAAAAATTTGTCACTGTGCTATATATTTAATAGTGAAATACTAAAAGCGCTAAAAAAATTGATTATAGAAAGGATAAGTTCGAATCTTTTNAATAAAATAAGTAAATGATGATTGTGATAAANTTGGTATTTAATTTTNGGAAATATTATATATAAGGTTTGAAAATTTATTTAAATTTAAAAATAATCTTAAGGGTTAGAGATAAAGGGAGGTATTATATGAATAAAATAAAAGAAACATTTGAAAGTCATTTTCATGAAAATTCTGGGATTAAATTACCTGATGAAGCATTAAAAACTAAAAAAAACAGGTGTATTGAATCATCAAGGGTGGAATATACAAATATGCTTTGGAAAAAAGGATGGAAAAGAGTATATGGATTACTATGCTCATAACAATATGATTGATGATAGTCATGTTAGAATATGGGAAGATGGAAGTATCGAAGAATTAGATGCTTATAATTTTTGGATAAAACGCTCTGAAGATCCAATAAAAGATGAAAAGTCCCAAAAAAGTTGGATTGATATAAATGATAAAGTATCTGATGATTTAGAGAAAAAGGGATTTGGAGCTAAAAATGTTTATAGTATCATATTGTAGATGATGTGGATAAAGAGGATAATGGATTAAAAAGGGTAAGAAGGAAAAAAAGACATAGAAAAAATACAAGACACAGAAAAAGCAAAAGAAATCATAAAAAAGAAAATGAAGAAATAAAATGTTTTTGGGACGATGAACTAGTATGTAAATTTCCAAAACACAAAGAAGAATGCGAAAATAATAATTTAGCAGAAACTGATGAGTGTAAATATTTTAATTATCGTCATGAAATTTGGTTTCATGAAACTAAGAATGGTACAAAGTTAATTGCAGATTATACTTGTTTTTATAGGGATGATGAAAAAAATTTTAAACAAAAATTTTGTTGTTATGTTGGAAATCAACAAAAATGTCCATATTATGTAGATTTATAATTAGTTTAAAATTTTATTTTATAAATTTTATAATTTTAATTGAATTTTGTATAATTTTAATTAATAAATTTGAGATTATATTTATTATAATTTTTAATATAACGTAATATTATTATTTTAAAGGTTATTTCATGAACAATTTAATCATACATCCAGAATATTTTAATCTAAAAGAAAAATTAGAAAAACTTAAAGCTATTATCACTGAAAAAATAGCTAAAAAAGATGATTTAATTTTTCATGAATGTAAAAATATTGAAACAAATTATATGATCAAAATAGGTCATTTAGAGTTTAAAATATTTGAAATAAAACTTAATATTCATAAGATTAAAAGACAAATTAGCCTTATTCAAAAACAAGTTAACTTACAAAGGGAAGTTGATTTAGATTTCATTTATAATCAAATAGAAATAGAATTTGAAAAATATATCTTAGAATTAGCTGAAAAAGGAGCTAAAATCAACATTGCATTGAACAGACGTGATTTGAAACCTCTTTCTAAAAAAGAGGCAATTGAAATTCGCAAAACATACAAAGAATTAATTTTAAAATTACATCCAGATTTAAATAATGACATAGATAAAAAGGGTCAAGACTTGTTTTTACAAGTCATGGATGCTTATGAAGCTGCTGATTTAGAAAGTTTAAAAGTTTTAAAAGTTTTAGCTTCAGATATTTCTAAAAATCTTGTGGATGAAGAAGATGGGATGAAAAGATTAAAAGAAGATATTGATTTTTTAGAAATTCGCATTAAATTAATTGATAAAGAAATTGAAGAGATAAAAAATTCTTATCCTTACAACAAAAAAGAATTAATCTACAATGATGAAAAATTAGAAAAAAATAAACAAATTCTTGATGAGGAATTAAATAATCAGCTTGAAATTTTCAATAAGTATAAACAAAAGTTGGATGACTTGCTAAAAGCTATTTGAAGTTAGTTTGAGTAGATATTATGAACGATATTGTAAAAACAAATTCAACAGACATTGTTAGAGCTATTAACAATTCTGGTTTAATTGAACCATTATTTGACCCAATTTTTCTTCTCCAATCTACTGTAGCTGGCACATCTTATATTGAAAATATTGAAAAATTAGAACCTAAGTTAGAAGTTGGAGACAGACTAGATTTTTTCCGTGAACCTAAGAATTTTCATGATGAAAAAGCTATTTTAATCAAACATAATGGGTATAAAATTGGTTATGTTCCAAGAGTTGATAATGAAATCTTAGCTAATTTAATGGATGCTGGAAAATTAATTTATGGAGAAATAAAATTTAAGACTTTTAGGGGTGAATGGCTTCAAATAGATTTTGATATTTATTTAGATGATTGAATATTTGGATAAATTGGGAAAAATATTACATTTCATTAGCTCTTAAATTAAATGTATTTTGTTTAAAGAAAAATGTTCTAGTAGATGTGAATGGATGAAAATAATTTTGAAAAAATTGAAACATGTTATATTCTGGAGATGAAGGTGTTGTAACTGTTGAAGTTATTATGGGTGAAGAATTACTTAAAAATGCAACTATGTTTAAATGATTATTTTTGATAAATTAATTGAAGAAATATGAAAAAATTTGATATTCCTAGCGGTATATTAATTAGAAGAGATATTTAATTCTTTTAATTAAGCTATATTTCTAAAATATTATATATAATTAAAGATAATATTATTATATGGATTTATTAGTATAATAATTGATTAAGGTGATTTAATGACAAATCAGGTAAATACAGAAATTATCCTAGTAAAAGATCTACTTCAGAAGGATAATCTAAGAATTCCTTCTTACCAAAGACCCTATAAATGGACCACTAAGAATGTGAACCAGCTTATTGATGATATTATATTTCAAAATCAACAAGGTGTTTCAGAATATAGAATTGGAACAGTAGTACTTCATAGAGATAAAAATGGATTCTTGAATATTGTTGATGGTCAACAAAGAACTTTAAGTTTGACACTAATTGCTTATTCTTTAATAAAAAACAATGCAAAAACTTTCAGTTCAATTGATTCTAAAGTTAAAATAGATTCTCAAAATTTGACGTTATTAAATCGGGTTTTTGATTTTAATTTTGCTAATGATATTTCTAAAGAAAATTTAAAAAATAATTATATAAATATTGAAAATAGGATTTCAGATTTTAATTTTGAAGCGATAAATTTCTTTTTAACTAGATGTACTTTTGTTTTGGTTACTCTTGAGGATATTTCTGAAGCATTCCAATTTTTTGATTCTCAAAATGCTAGAGGTAAAGATTTAGACCCTCATGATCTTTTAAAAGCGTTTCATTTAAGAGAAATGAATCATTTATCAGAAAAAGAAAGAAACGATGTTGTTTCAAAATGGGAAAATATTGATAGTGAAATATTATCAAACCTTTTTAGTTTATATCTATACAGAATCCGTAATTGGTCCAAAGGTTATTCTGCTCGTCAATTTACGAAAAATGAAGTGGATACTTTTAAAGGATTTTCACCTGAAAAAGAAGATAACTATCCTTATACAAAACCATTTTCTATATCTCATTATTATACTGACTATT
The DNA here is from genome assembly GCA_009776495.1 of Methanobrevibacter sp. Lineage (GTDB taxonomy): Archaea > Methanobacteriota > Methanobacteria > Methanobacteriales > Methanobacteriaceae > Methanorudis. The sequence goes on from WRNS01000009.1 coordinate 6,219, forward strand.
ACAACAATCATTTTAATCGAAACATTGATAAACATTACTTAAAGTATCCATTTCAATTAGATCAAGTAATTATTAATGGAAAAAGATTTTTTGAAATGGTTCTATATTACGAAACTATGATGGGTGAATACAATAAAAAAATGGCTGATTATAAGAGAGCATATGATGAAAAAGAGGATTTTAAACATTTAATAGATAAAGAACTAGGCCAAAATAAGAAAATTCATGATTTTAAAAATAAACTTATTAATCGTTTTCAGATTGATAATGAAAAGGTTTCAGAAATATTCAGTACTCTTTTATCATATCCCGCAAGAGAAAGAGTAGGAGATAAATATGTAAGGGCAATGTTTGATTGTGCTGTCTTATATTTCCTTGATAAGTTTGGTTTTGATGATAAAAATTTTTATTTTTCAAAAATGATTGAAAAAATGTTTTATTGGGCATATAAATTAAGGTTAGAGAGATTTTCAGTTCAAATTGCTTCTATTGATAACTATGCAATTGGTAAAGATAAATTTATACCCATGTTTAAAGAGATTAGAGAAGCAATGCATCCTTCGGATATCTTAAATTTACATTTTGAAAATAAAATTAACAACACTCCAGCTAATTTAGACAAATTAACCGAAATTAAAGATATCTTTTTAAAGAAGGAGGCTATGAATCATGAACAATGAAAATATAACAACGCTGACAATTAAAGATCTCTTTGAAAATAATGATAATTATGTTATTCCTATTTACCAAAGAAACTTTGCTTGGACTATTTCAGAAATAACTCAGTTAATCCAAGATATTTATGATTTCTCGACTGATGAAGATAAAAAGAATAAAAATTATTACATTGGTTCATTAGTTGTATATAAAAAAGTAAAGGATGATGAAGAAATTTATGAAACTATCGATGGACAACAAAGATTAACTGCATTAAATATAATTTTAAGTGGAATTAAAAATGATTTGAGTAACCATTATAATAGTAAAACTTTTGATTGGTATGATAATATAAATCTTAAATTTGATGTTCGTGAAAAGTCAACTAAAACTCTAAAAGCTTTATTTGATGATAAAGTGTATAATCATGAAAAATTTGATGCAAATATAAAACAATCTTATTTAGACTCTATAAAATTTTTAAAAGAAAAAGAATTATTTCCCAAACCCCAAAAGTTTAATGAGTTTTTAAATTTTTTTGAAAATAATGTGGTGATTTTACGCGTAGAAGTTCCAGATGATACGGACTTAAATCATTATTTTGAAATAATGAATAACAGGGGAGAACAATTAGAGAAACATGAGATTTTGAAAAGCTATTTTATAGAAATTTTAGAAGGTGATGGGAGTAGTGAACATTCGAAAAAAACATTTAACCAGATTTGGAATGCTTGCTCAAATATGGATAAATATGTTCAAATGGGTTTTGAAAAGAAAGATAGAAAAATTCTTTTTGGAGAGGAATGGAATACATTCCAATTAGAAAAGTTTGAAGATGTTAAAAATGTTTCTGTTAGTAAAAACCCTGTTGTAAAACAAAATTTAAATTTATTGGACATTATTAACTCTACACAAGATTCGAAACCTAAAAATATTAGTAAAGAACCAATTGATGAAATTGGAAATAGATTTAATTCAGTTATAAACTTTTCAAATTTTTTATTACATGTTCTTAGAATTCAAACAGAAGATAATGTCCCTTTAGATGATAAACGTTTACTTGATATATTTGAACCTTATTTAAAAACTGATGATAAAGAAACAAGAATAAAATTTGCTAAAGATTTTGGATTTAATCTTCTTAAATGTAAATTTTTATTTGATACGTATGTAATTAAACGAGAATATCTTGCAAATAAAAATCAATGGAGTTTAAAAACATTACAGTATTATCCAGAAAATAAAAACTGGAATTTTAAAAACACATTTTCTGAGGCAGAAAATCAAGATTTAATAATGATCATGGCTATGTTTCATGTTTCTTTCCCGACACTTGTTTACAAACATTGGTTAAATGCCATTTTATATTTTTTATTCAAAAGTGCAGATTTTAACTCCGATAATCTTCAATTAAATTTGAAAAACTATTTAGAAAATCTAGCTAAAGCATTTCTTTTTAATAGATTCCTTATAAATAAGGATGAACCTATAGATTACTTTGAAATCATTTATACAAATGATGGTATCTGTAAAGATCATGAAATAGATATGAAAAAGTTAGATAAAGGAGTAAATGTTGAAAATTTCATATTTAACTATTTAGATTATTTATTGTGGCAAGATGACAAAAATAAATTTAAAGAGTTTGAATTTACTTTTAGAAGCTCAATAGAACATTTTTACCCTCAAAAACCAAAAGAAAGTCATATGGAAATGGAAGTGGAAATTGCAAATAATTTTGGAAATTTATGTTTAATTTCAAGTCGTGAGAATTCTGAATTAAGCAATAAAACCCCTAAAGAAAAAAGAATCCATCATCAAGAAACTAATCTTAAAATGGAAAGCATAAAACAACAATTAATGTTTAAAATAGAGGAAGAAAGAGAATGGAAAGAAAAAGAAATACAAGAACATGGAAATGAAATGAAGGAAATATTTAAAAAAATCCAAGATAACTTAACTAAGGATGAAGACAATTACTCATCGAATGCAGTAGTGATTAAGGATAAACCTCCATAACATTATTTTGAGTATTTTAAAAATAACAATAACGTAGTTAAAACAATTAAAGATAGGGTACTTGAGGGTGATACTACTAAAAATATTTCTGAAGAGTTCCAAACAAGTGAATCTATAATTAGTAAGGTTATACTGGAATTAACTGATTTATCGCTACATGAAGGACATGAAGGGATAAAATCAAGTTTTAAGGACATAAACCATCTTATAAACTACAAAGTTTTGTTTAAAAAATTCAAATCGATTTATATAAAAAACAATTATAATCCTAGTGATAAATCATTAAAAACTCTTTTGAAGCATAGTTTAAAAGAATATCATGAAAATGGAAAATGTCAGGGGTATGGTGAAGCATATAAAAACCCTGAATTTAACAATCAGATTAAAGATTTATTTGAAAATTATTTTTAAACATAGCCACCAACTCAAAAATACTCTAATTTTTTTTTTTTAATGAGGTCGTATTCATAGAAAAAGAATATGAAATATTAGTTGATTTAATTAAAGAAAGAAAAACATCATATTACGAGGTTCTCCTACTGTTGGAAAGACATTCATAGCTAAACGATAGGTTTACTCAAAAAGGGTGAAAAAGATTGAAATCTTGGGAAATTTTTCAATTTCACTAAAGTTACTCTTATGATGACTTTGTTCTAGAATATTGTCTAATGGGATGGTTTGATATTTAAAGGGTTTTATTAAAAAATATTTTATTAATTTTTTTTAAATCATGATTAAAATACTCACTAATGTTTTAATTTCATTTATAATTATTTCAATAAAATGTTATTCTTCAATGATAAATAAATTTTTTTTAAAAAAAGAAAATTTTTTATTTTATTTAATTTTTAAATGTTTTTTAATATTTTTTACAAAAATTATTAAAATAATAATTTTTATTATCAAATAATTTGTTTTAAATAGATTCATATATTTAAAAATAAATAATGAATATATTAAATTCGCAAAACACTATGAATATTAATTTCGATAAAGGTTATCAACATGACAAATAGCTTTAATTTAGATTTTAATCAACAAAAAGCAGTGCAATATAATGGAAACAAACCTCTATTAATAGAAGCTGGTCCTGGTGCTGGAAAAACAAGAGTAATGATTGAAAGAATCAAATACTTAGTTAACGAAAAAGCCATAGATCCTGAAAGTTTACTTGTAATAACTTTTTCAAATAAATCTGCTGAAGAGCTAAAAAATAGATTAATAGATAGTGTAAATGGCCTTGATATTAATATTGTAAATAAGATGCAAGTATCTACTATACACTCCTTTTGTTATTCTCTATTAAGAGAACATGAAAACCCTTTCCTTGAAATATTAGGAGATGACTTAGGTGAGAAAAATGATCTCTTTATTAGGAAGCATATGAAAGAATTAGGTTTTGTTGATGAAGCATATATTCCAAAACGAGAAATTAGAATGATTATTGATAAATTTGATGAATATACTACTTTTAAAGTTGATATTGATAGTTTAATTTCTTATATTGAAGAAAAGTATCCTCCAGTTCCAGAATACCTTGCTTTCATAGCTGAACTTAAAAAAGAATGTGATGAAAATGAAGAACCATTTAGGTTTCCAAGAGTTGAGATTAATGAAGATGAAAATCTTAAAAGAGGATATCATAATGCTAGATTTTTAGCTATTGCAAAGGCATATAAAATTTATCAAGATCTTTTAAAAGATTATAATGTTATTGATTTTGGATTTATTCAAAGAAATACTTTAGACTTATTAGAAAACAACCCTGAATTAGTAGCTAATTTAAAATATAAAAATATTCTTGTAGATGAATTTCAAGATACTGATCCGGTTCAAATGAAAATATTTGATTTATTAATTAATAATGAAAATATGGAATCTTTTACTGTGGTAGGAGATGATGATCAAAGTATTTATGCTTTTAGAGGATCTGACATAGAATTTTTCACAAATTTTGAAAAAGAGTATGATGCAGATTGTTGTTCATTAAACACTAATTATCGCTCATCAAATACTATCGTAGATTTTAATGAAAATTTTATTAAAAATGATAGAAGATCTAATTCAAGTAAAGTTTTAAAAGGAAATAATCCAACTGATGGAAATGTTTTCCTTTTAGAAAATGATGATAAAATAGATCAAGCGTTAAATATTTTAAAAACTATTAAACATCTTATTGAAACTGAAAAAGTTAAGAATTTCAGTGATATTGCAATACTTTCTAGATCAGTTAGAGATGCTTTTATTAAAGAAATAATAGCTACTTTAGAAGATAATGAAATTCCTTGTCAAATAAGGGGAAATCAGGATTTATTAGATAAAGATGAGATTAAATCTATTTTAACCTTATTTTATTATTTAGTTCAAGATGAGGATAATCCTCACATTAGCTTCTCTTGGGAGAGAGATTGGCTTAATTTAGATGCATATGGGTCAAAAACTTTTGATTCATTAAAATTTTTCAATCTTTCAAATGAAACTAGAGAAATTTTATCTAAAAAAGAAGAAGAATATAGAGAAGAACTTTTAAACATTGCAAGACAAGTTCAAAACGAAGAAACAGGTGCAGCAAGAGTTAGAACATTTAAAGGTGTTTTTAAACTTGATGAAGATTTATTAATAAAAATTTTTGAAAGGATTGATAAACCAATAATCTCTTTAATGGACATGAAGGATTTAAAAGCTATTGGAATAGCTAATCAAAATGATTTATCTTTTTTTAATAAATTATATGATTTAAAACAATTAATTATTTCAAATACTATTTTTAAAAGTGATTCTGA
>WRNS01000010.1 GCA_009776495.1 Methanobrevibacter sp.
TAAAAGAAATTGATAAAAAATTAAAGAGATGAAATAAATTTCTTAAAATAAAGACTAATGAACTATAATTTAAATTATGTGAAAAAATGGATAATTTACCTTCTAAATTAGAAAAATCGTATGAAAATGCGAAAAAAATCATTGAATCCTCAGAAGATATAAAAATTTATAGTCATAATGACTGTGATGGTATTTCTGCAGGAGCTATTTTATCCACAATTCTTGACAGACAAAATAAAGTGCATGAAATTGAAATCGTTAGTTTAGATAAACTTGATAATTTAGAAATTGAAAACGAACTTACAATTTTTTCAGATTTAGGATCTGGGCAAAATGTTGATGAATTAGCTAAGGATTCTTCTAAAATAATAATCCTAGATCATCACCCACCTCTTAGAAATTTTAATTATAAAAACAAGGTTTCTTATGAATATTTAGAGATAAACCCATTACATCATGGTATCGACGGATCAAATTATATTTCTGGAGGGGGACTTAGCTATTTTTTAGCTAAAGAATTTGGATATATGGATTTAAGCTGGATTGGGGTGCTTGCAGCTGTTGGAGATATGCAAAACAATATGACTGGAAAATTAGAAGGTTTAAATTCTAGCATGTTAAAAGATAGTATAAATGAAGGATATGTAAATTCTATTAACGATTTATCTCTTTATGGAAGACAAACTCGACCACTTTTTGTAGCTCTTTCTTATTTTAGTGATGTTAATCTCCCGATTACTAACAACCGAACTGAAGCTATAGCTTTGATGAAAAATTTAGGAATAGGTCGGAAAATTGGAGATAGATCACGAACACTAAGTGATTTAGATAATCTTGAAAAAGGAAAGTTATTTTCCGAGTTAGTGAAAATGCTATCTAAAGAAGTTCCTGAAAATTATGTTAAATATGTTCCTAAGCTTGTAGCAGCTGATTCATATGAGTTTTTAATGGAAGAAGATCATACATTTCTTCGTGATGCCTCAGAATTTTCAACAGCTATGAATGCTTGTGCAAGAAATAATAGAGAGGATATAGCTATTGAAATATTAAAGGGAAATAGAACTAATTCATTAGATGAATTAGAAATCATTTCAAAAGAACATAGAAGGTATTTAGCCCAAAATATCCAAAGAATAGAAGATGAAGATATGATCATTGAATTGGATAAAATTCAATACTTTGATGGAAATGGATTAAAAACATCTGTTGTAGGAACTATTGCTGGAATGATACTTAGCTATGGAAACTGGAGAAAACCAATGATAGGTTTTACCCAAGTTGATGACAAACCAGAACACTTAAAAGTTTCACTTAGATGCTCAAGATTGTTAGCTTATGATGGAATACACTTTGGAAATATTATAAGAAAAATAGCTGCTTCAGTTGGAGGAAGTGGTGGAGGCCATTCAGTAGCTTGTGGAGCTTATATCCCTCAAGATAAAAAAGATTTATTTTTAAAAACTTTTGATGAATATAGCGATTGACCTTAAAGAGATGTTTAAAAAAAGAATAATCAATTTTTAAGATAATTTATACAAAATAATAAGAAAATAATTTATTTTAAAAATTAATTTCCATATAATAATAAAAATAAAAAAAAAAACATTTATTTGAAAAATTAATTTAATAAATTAATAATTTCAAAAATTAAAATTTTTTAATAACTATAACAAATCATTGAAAAAGGAAATTTTTATAATTTAAAAAATAAATATATATTCCTCAATCATGACATATATCCCTCGTTAGACATTATTTCAATAAAAATGTTTGAAAAGTTAAATTTGACGAAATCAAAATCGTGGAAATTTACTCAAGCAAAAATATCTATAAATGATAAGTTTTTTCTAAAATTTGTAAAAGTCTTTCAAAAAAGTCCAGGGAAGTAAAAGTCATGAGGAACGATTTTAAAGGATTTAACTAGGAAACCGGATAACCAAAGATTCGTTTCACTCAATTTCATCAGGTGAAAATATTTAAAAGTTTCGTTCAGATGCTCAAGATTGTTGCTTATGATGGGTCTCATTTTGAAATATTAAAAAAACTGATCAATCAGTTGAATAAAGTTGTAAAATTATTTAGTGATTGTGAAGCTTTATTTACTTTATTAATTGGTGTGAAGATTACACATGAATTATAATACTATTAGACTGAATTATAATGATTATTTTTTAAAATGATAATTGGTTGCACCATTTAATAAAAAAAACTTTCAAAGTCATATATAATCTTCCAAACACAGTTACTCAAACAATAAAAAAATATACGTTATCGTAATTTTTATAAGTATTGTTGATAAATATCAATTAATATATTCTATTAAATATTATTAATTATCTTAATATTATATTAGCAATAGCGAAAATAATAATTTAACATGATTGAGGAAAAATATGTCAGAAACTGCTGGGATGATACTTTGTGGTGGATTTGGAAAGCGACTTAGACCAATAACTGAAAAAATCCCAAAACCTTTAGTTGAAATTAAAAATGAATATACAATTTTAGATAAACAGCTATTTGATTTTAAAAATGCAGGGGTTGAAGATGTTTATCTTTTAACTGGCTTTTTAAATGAGAAAATAAAAGAGAGGTATGGAAATCAATACAAAGGAGTTAATGTTCATTATGTTATTGAAGATGAACCTCTTGGGACTTTGAATGCTATTCGTCTTGGTATGGAAGCTATTGATGGTTATAATCAATCCATAATTAGAAATGGTGATGTGGTAGCTGATTTAAATATTAAAAAAATGATTGAACAAGGTCAAAAATCAGATTATCCTCTTTCTATATTCATAACTCAGATGCAGTCCCCTTATGGTATTGTAGAAACAAGTGGAGATAAGCTTGTTTCATTCAAAGAAAAACCTTTTCTTGATTATTATATTAATGGAGGAGTATACTTTTCTAAAGGAAAACTCGATTTTGGCGAATTTAAAATTGGGGATATTGAAAAAACTCTATTTCCTTTAATGGCGAAAGAAAATAAAATTGGCTTTTATAAAGAAAACAATTTGTTTTGGATGGCAATTGATACAAATAAAGAGTTAGAAACTGTTAGAAAAGAATATGAAAATCGGACTGATAAGCCATGGGGTTATGAAAAGGTTTTAGTATATACAGATAAATATTTAACTAAGGAACTTTTTATTAAGGAAAGTTATCAAACTTCTTTCCATTTTCATGACAAAAAAGATGAAACCATGTATATAATTTCAGGAGCAGGTTATATAGAATTTAATGATAAAAAAGAGTATTTTGGTAAAAATGATACAATTAGAATTGAACCAAAGGAACAACATTCAATAGTAGCTACTGAAAATACTGTTCTTCATGAAGTGTCTACACCATATTTGGATGATACTATAAGAGTTAATGATTATTTTTATACTAGATAATTTATAGTTTCAACTAAAAATTTTAGAATGTTATCATTAAAGCTGTCTAAATCCTGTTTTTAGTTAAAATTTCATGAATTGAAAAAAAATTAATTTCTTGAAAAATGATTTTATTCTTTATAATTAAATAGAGGGAAAAAAACTTCTTTTTCAATAGATTAAAATCAAATTATTCAAAAAATCGATTGTGAAAGTTTTGATATGATATACTACTTTACTCTGATTTATTACATTTAAAAGATTTATTTCCTATATCGCGAGAATTTTACAAAATTAAATCATGAATTATTAATTAAAAAATTATAGAACCAAGGATTTAAACTTATAGATAAAGATGAAATTTTATTTCATAATGGTATTGGATTAGTAAGAATGGTCAATTGTTGAATGTTATAAACTGGTTTATTAGTAAATATTATCTAGAATCTTGCTGATGAAAAAATATATTTAATGTCAATTTGATTAACTATATTACATCAAAAGGATTAATTGAGATGATTATGGAATAAATTTTTTATGGCGTGAAAATAAAGTGTGGTTGTTAATATAAACTGATTTATTGGTATTAAAAAAGAATAGAATAAAATATTTTATAGGGGCAGTAATATGAATGGATTTAAAAATGATATAGTTATTATAGGGACAGGTAGGGTTGGTTTACCTCTTGGTCTAATGCTTTCTAAAGTTGGATTCAAATCTAGTGGCGTTGATAAAGATATGGACATTGCCAATTCAGTAAATAATAAAAAAATGCCTTTTAATGAAGCTCATTTTGATGAAATAATTAAAGATGTAGATTTTAATGTAGCATGTGACTTTGAAAATTTAGCTGAAACAAAAAACATCATAATTACCGTTGGCACACCTTTATTATCTCATATTGAAACCGATCTTTCTCAATTAAATAGTGTTCTAGAGGAATTAACTGGAAAAATTGTTCCATCACATAATATTATATTAAGAAGTACTGTTGCACCAAAAACTACAGAGTATGTTAAAAAATTTTTAGAAAAAAAAACTGATTATGTTATTGGAAAAGATATATTTTTGAGTTTTTGTCCTGAAAGGATTGCGGAAGGGAAAGCTTATACTGAGTTACAGGAGTTACCTCAGATTATTGGTGCAGAAGATGAAGAAAGTTTTAGATTAGCAAATAACATCTTTTCCAGATTAACAAAAAAAACATTCAAAACAAATTTCTTATCTGCAGAATTAGTTAAATTATTTAACAATATTAGTCGCTATGCTAATTTTGCAATTTCTAATCACTTTGCAATTGTTGCAGATGATTTTGGTCAGAATATTTATGATATATTAGAAATGGCAAATAGTGATTATCCTCGTGGAAATATTTCCACTCCAGGTTTTACTGCGGGAACTTGTTTACGGAAAGATTTTGGAATGATTAGTGAAAATATTCCATATTCAGATATTTTTTTAAGCTCGTGGAAAGTGAATGAATCAATACCTAAATTTTTAGTTGAAAACTTAAATAAACGTTGTGAAATATCAAATAAAAATGTTGCGGTTTTAGGTTATACCTTTAAGCAAGATGCAGATGATACGAGAGATAGTCTTGTTCCAAAACTAATAAGATACCTTGAAAGAGAAGTTCCTTCTAAAATTATGGTATCCGAACCTTTTCTTGAATATATTGATGATAAATATAAAAATTATCCTTTGATAAATGCAGTTAAGAAGGCAGATATAATATATATAAGTACTAATCATTCAGAATTCATAGAAAAAAGAGATAAAATCTTAAAAAATGCTAAAGTTGATTGCTATTTTGTAGATCTATGGAATGTTTTGGGTAAAAATAAAATATTCTTTAGGAAATCTGATGTAGAAATTTAATATTTTGGGTTTATCGTTTAAATGGAGGAAAAAATATGAAAAAAGCATTGGTTACGGGCGGAGCAGGATTTATAGGTTTTCATTTAGCTAAACATTTACAAGAACATGATTGTGAAGTTACTATTATTGATGATTTATCACGTGGCATTGCAGATAGAGAATTCAATAGTTTTTTAAAAAAAGCAAATGTTAATTTTATAAAGGAAGATATGACTAAAAAAAGTTTTATGTCTAAACTTGATGATAGATATGACGAAATTTATCATTTAGCTGCTTTAAATGGGACTAAATATTTTTATACAAAACCTGAAAAAGTTTTGGAAGTTAATATTTTAACTTTGATGAATATTATTGAGTGGATAAATAATGATAATTGTGGAAAATTCCTTTTCACATCTTCTTCAGAAGCATACTCTGGAACAATTGCTGAATTTGAGGGTTTTAAAAATTATATTCCAACAAATGAAGATGTTCCCTTAACAGTTAACAATGTTTTCAATCCTCGTTTTTCATATGGTGGAAGTAAACTTATTGGTGAGCTATTAACTATTAATATGTTAAATTCAAAAGAAGTTGATTATACAATTTCACGCTATCACAATATTTACGGTCCAAGAATGGGATTTGAGCATGTCATACCTGAATTTTGTGAAAGGATTTATAATAAGATTGATCCTTTCCCAATATATGGAGGTTATGAAACAAGAACTTTTTGTTATATTTCTGATTGCGTAAAAGCAACAACATTAGTTATGGATAGTGAAAAAACAAATGGAGAAATTGTTAATATTGGGGCGGATGAAAATGAATTAAAAATTGTTGATGTTGCAAAAGCACTTTTTAATATTGCTAATCTTGATACAGAATTAGACATTCAAGAGGGTCTAGTAGGATCTGTAAAAAGGAGATGTCCGAATATAACTAAACTAAAATCATTGACAAATTACAAACCAGATGTTTCATTTGAAGAAGGATTAGCCTGTACATATGATTGGTATATGAAAGCATTTGAAGAGATGGATAAAACCTCATAGATAATAAGAAAATATTATTGGAAAACTATCTATTTAAAAATTTTTTCATTTTACTAATTAAAAAACATTATTTATAAATAAGATTTATGGTTCTGGACAAAAAGTTTTTAATGAATACTTTTATATTTTTTATATAATTATTAAAATTTCAGTAAATATCGGCTATATTTATCCAAGAACTAATTTAAAACGAAAAAATCAAATAAATGTGGAAATAAGATAGAAGATAAATTTTTCATATATTTAGATGAAACTCTCGAACTTTATTTAATTAACAGTTAATTATTATTAATATTATTATTGTTGGTGTGTAATAATGGATATTACATTGATTTCAAAATCTTTTCAAACAAATACTACGGGACTTGGTAGCTATTCTAAAATGGTGTATGAATGTATTAAGGATGAAGAAGATTTTAATATTAACTTATTATTTCAAAAACAAAAACAAAAGAGAGGCATTTCTACAATGAAGTTTTCATTTGTTGAAATTCCTTTACAACTAATGAAAAAAAGATTTAAATATGGAAGTTCAGATGTATATCATATTTTAAACCCTTTGGAATCTTTTTATTTCAACCCTAAAAAATCAGTTGTAACAATACACGATTTCATCCCAATACATTATTCAGAAGAAGCAAACAAATTCACAACAATTACTAAAATCATTTATAAAAAAGCTTTAAATAAATCAATCAAATTTAAAAACATAATTGTAACTTCCCAAGAAACTGCTGATGTGTTGAAATTAGATTATAATGTTGATGATGATAATATTAACATTATAAAGTATGCAATTGATGACAAATATCATCCAAAGTTTATCAAAAATGATATTTTTACTATTGGAACTGTTTCAGTTTTAGAAAGTAGGAAAAGAATTGATATCTTGATTGAAGCATTCTTAGAAGCAAATATTGAGAATTCACAATTATTGATTGGAGGATCAGGGGGAATGAAAACTAAATTAAAAGAATTAGCTAATAATGATAGTAGAATAAAATTTTTAGGGTTCATACCAGATGAAAAAATGGTTGATTTTTACAACTCATTAGATGTGTTCGTTTTTCCAACAATTTTGGAAGGCTATGGCTTACCTATAGTTGAAGCTATGGCATGTGGGAAACCAGTGATAACTCTGGAAGATGGATTTATTCCTTCAGATCTTAAAAAAAGAACTTTTATTTCGTCAAAATCAAATCTAGCAAATGATTTAAAAAATAAGAATTTTAAGTGCGATATTGAAAATAATTTGAAATTTGCTAAAGAAGAACATTCTCTCAATAAAATGGGACAAAAACTGAAAAAAATTTACTATTCTATGATTTAAATATGCTAAAAACAATACTCTATTGATGCAGATTTTTTCTTCAACGAAATCTATTTTTTAAAAAAATTAAGTAATTAGAATCTTTCATTTTAAATGGAGAGAGAGAGAGAGAGAGAGAGAGAGAAAAAAGAACATGATATGACTTGACCATTTCATGGCTCATTATTATATTATGGTTTTGAGCTTCATGTCGTATGAATCTGTCTTATAGTTTATTCTAAATTGTTCTAATAATACATATCCCTGTAAGTTGTATTTAAACACTCTCTAAATATTCTAAGGAATTTACGAATAATGAATGTCTATTTTCATTATTATTCACATGGATTTCTCTTTTGCAAATTCTCTTTCTCAATGATTAACTGTGTAATGGTTTGTAATCTTTTCATGATTTATCAAATTATTATAAGTCACATATTCATCAGTATAGACTACAGCTTCATTTTTAACAAATTGATTTACAATTCCACCAATCACTTTTCGTAAGTTCTTTAAAACAAGGAAAACTGTGTATTTATTCTCTCTATGAACAATTGTAAAAATTGGTGGTTTATCTACACTATACGTTCTCTTCCTCTTCTTTTCAATGCTCTTCTTCGGGGAAGTTCTTCAAATGGATGTTTTTTTTTATCACTTTGCTTCCAGCATTCACATAAGTATGGTCGAACTCAAATTCTCCATCAAATGAAGCATACCTATGAATTTTCTCTAAAAGATCTCTTATTAATTTATGATATCTTGCAACAGTTTTACGATTGAGTCCTAATTCTTCTGCCATCTGTTTGACTGATTTATTATGGTTATTAGTCAATATCAATAAAACCTGACCAAATGGAATTTTACTTCTTTCAAGAAAAGTTCCAGTAAAATCTTTGAAAAAAGTATCACAATCTTTACAAGAATATCTTTTTCCTCGACCTCACCCTCCACGGTTATTTATTTTAAATGAACCACAAAAAGGACAATAAACATATTAATTAGATTATAATGAAAAAAATTTCTAATGAGAAATATATAGTTTAATCCAGGGAATATATATTATAATAAAAGAATATATATTTCAATAGTTATTTTTTAATTGTAAATTTTAGACACTCTCTTTATCATTATTAAACTTATAGAAAAAATAAAAAATCTGTGATTTTATGAATGAAATATTTAAAAATCTCATTACAATGGATTTTTCTAGCAAAACAAAAATACTGAAAACCTATATCAATGGAACCAAAAACTGGCCAAAAACAACTTTATTTTTATTAGGATTGTTTAGAAAAGTTAATTGGGATTTTAAAAATCTCGGAAAAATTGAATTAACCAGAAAAGATATTGATACTGGAGTTTTATCCTTTTTAATATCAGTATCCAACGATAACTTGACCGAAAAGCAAGAAAAAACAATACAATCCCTTCTATTTCAAAGAAATAATAAAATAATAGAAATTAACGGCATAAAAATGCAAAACTATGATTTGCCTATAATTTTTGAAAATTTTGCTATAGAACAGTTCCACGTGAAAAAAGGAAATGGAAAAAATGTTATAGATATTGGAGCTAATCGAGGGGATACAGCTCTCTTTTTTGGAAACAAAAATTATAATGTGATAGGGTTTGAACCAGTTTCCGAATTGTATAACAGTGCTATTAAAAATATCGAGCTTAATAAAAGTTTTAAAGAAAAAATTATTATGATAAACAAAGCAGTTAGTTGCAAAAATGGTGAAACTAAAATATATATTAATGAAGATTTAGATAATCGTTCAGGAGACTCAAGCCAATATTTAGATAAAAAAGGTAAGTATGAATTGGTAAAAACTATAACTATTGAAAAGATTTTAAAAGATTATAATATAACTCCCTATATTCTAAAAATAGATTGTGAAGGATGTGAAAAAGATGTTATATTACATTCAGATTTATCGATGTTTAAAGAAATATATTTTGAATATCATGTACCCTATACTAACATAGCTCCAGAAATATTAATTGATAAATTAAAAACACAAGGATTCAAATTAATTGAAAAAGAAGAAACTGCAATACCAGGAATTGGAATTGTAAAAATGGCAAAATGATAAATATTAAATAAAAATCAAGTGATTAATTAATTGTTTTTATTTTAGTGTCCATTATAAAAAAAAATCCCGAATAGAGGATAAGTCTAAAAATTAAAAATTTTTTCTATAATATTAAGATTATTTACTTATTATAGAATTCAAAATGGGAATACAAAAAAAGCTACTTCAATGGAGAACCTAGTGATTTTTCATTAGATTTTAAACTTAAATTCATATGATAAAAAAAAAAAAGAAATAAATAATATAAATAACAATAATAAAAAGTTTAAAAAATACTTTAAAAATATTATTCAAAAACTTATTATAAATTTTTAAGTAACTGGGATATTCATGAAAATTCTATTTATTAACTTACCATATACATTCAACATTAGTCGTGCAAGTAGATGGCCAGAGAAAACTAAATCAGGAACCTTGTACTATCCTTATTGGTTAGCTTATGCTGCTGGAGTTTGCGAAGAAAAAAAGATTGAAACGAATTTGATTGATTGTATTACTAAAAATTATGATAGAAAAGATATTTTAAATGAAATAATAAAATATAAACCAGATTTTATAATGACAGAAGTCACAACACCTACTTGCTATTATGATTATGAAACAATTAACTTTATAAAGGAAGAAAATCCCCACATTAAAATCATTGTTGGAGGAACTCATGCTACAATCTTACCAGAACAAGTTTTAAATGAATGTAAAGGAATTGATTACATTGTAAGAGGAGAATATGATTTCACCATACCAGAAATTGTTCTTAGTGAAAATGATGATTCAAAAATCTCGAAAATAAAGGGAATTTCCTATAGGAATAATAATGAAATAATCCACAATCCTGACTCAGAGCCTTTAGAAAACTTAGATGAGTTACCTTTTGTTTCTAAGGTTTATCAGAAATATTTAAATGTTAATGATTATGCATATGCATTTGCTCAAAAACCAATGATACAAATAGTTAGCTCTAGAGGTTGTCCTAATCAATGTGATTTTTGCTCATACCCATCTACAATGGGAGGAAGATTGTTTAGAACGAGGAGTACAAAAAATCTTGTAGACGAGATTGAGTATATTTCTAAATCAATGAGTGAGATAAAAGAAATATTTATTGAAGATGATACCTTCACAGTTGATGAAAATCGAGTTGATGAAATTTGTGATGAAATAATTAAAAGAAATTTAAAAGTAACCTTCTCATGTAATACACGAGTGGATCTTTCATATGAAGTTATGAAAAAGATGAAAGAAGCTGGATGTAGATTACTTGTTGTTGGCTATGAATCAGGATCACAAAAAGTTTTAGACAAAATCAAAAAAGGGATAACCTTAGAAAAATCTTTGGAATTTGCAAAAAATACTAAAAAATTAGGAATTAAAGTATTTGGATGCTTTATGATAGGTTTAAGTGGTGATGATTTAGATACCATTAATGAAACCTTTGAATTTGCAAAGAAAGTCTATCCAGATATGTGTTTTTTTCAACAGGCAGTTCCATTTCCAGGGACAGATTTTTACGCATGGGCTAAAGAAAATAATTACCTTATAACTGAAGATTATTCTCAATGGTTAAATGAAGAGGGATACCTCAATTGCCTCTTAAATTACCCTTATGCTAGTGCAGAAGAAATTGAAAAGATTAGAGATAGTTTAATGAGTAAATATTATTTTTCATTAACTTATATATTTAAAACATTTCTCTCAAATTTAGATTTTAATGAATTAAAACGTGTCTTGCGAAGTGGTTCTGCTTACATTTTATTTAGACTTAAAAAATTGATTTAAAATCTGATAAATAACTTTTTAACTTTGATAATTCAAAGTTTCCATTGTTTAAAAAAAATTATATAAAACAAAC